>JBCBCH010000086.1:0-8481 GCA_038530835.1 Bacteroidota bacterium
ATTATTCTCTGTTTTTGGTATCCATAAGGATGGTTACCGGCCCATCGTTCAATAGCGTTACTTTCATGTCTGCCCCAAATACTCCCGTTTGGACTGCTTTACCTAGGCGTTTTTCTAAGGTCTTTACGAAATCGAAATATAGGGGTTCAGCTTGCTCGGGACGAGCCGCCTTTATAAACGAGGGTCTATTTCCCTTTTTAGTCAACGCATGCAAGGTAAACTGGCTCACCACAATAGCTTCTCCATCTACATCCAAAAGGGAGCGGTTCATGGCACCTTCGGCATCTCCAAAAACCCTGAGATTGCTTATTTTCTTTGCGAGCCATACAATGTCTTCTTCGCTATCTTCAACTTCGATTCCCAATAGAATCAAAAAACCTTCTCCAATATCGGCAACGGTTGCTCCATCTACTTTTATATGGGCATGCTTGACACGTTGAATTACCGCTCGCATGCATTAGTTTTTGTAAACATCAATCCGATAGTTTTCTTCATCGCCGGTTACGATTTGCACATAACTTCGATAGCGGGACCATGAAATTCTATTGTCTTCCAAGGCTTGTTTTATGGCACATTGGGGTTCGTCCAAATGCATACAATTGTTGAATTTGCATTCCCCTTTCAGCCTAAAAAACTCTGGGAAATAATCCCCGACCTCATCAGGTTCCATATCCACTACCCCAAAACCCTTGATACCAGGGGTGTCGATAATACGGGCACCGAAATCCAAATCATACATTTGGGCAAAGGTGGTGGTATGCTGTCCTTGCAGATGTTGCTCGGAAATTTCGGTTGTTTTCAGTTCCAATCCCGGTTGAAGGGCATTGATCAATGTGGATTTCCCTACCCCGGAATGCCCTGAAAAAATAGTGGTCTTGTCCTGCATCAAGGCTTGGACTTGGTCTACGTTTTGGCCTGTTTTAGCTGAAATAACGAGACATTGGTAGCCAATTTCTTGATACAAATCGAATAAATATTGTACTTCAACCAGTTCATCCTCGTCATAGCAATCCCACTTGTTGAACAACAAAACCGCCGGAATTTCATAGGCCTCAGCAGTGACCAAAAAACGGTCGATAAAGCTGGGAAAGGTTTGCGGATTATTTAACGTTACCAACAAAAAGGCCAAATCCAGATTAGAGGCAATGATATGTGTCTGTTTGGAAAGATTTACTGATTTACGGATGATGTAATTTTTCCGGTCGCCTATCTCTGAGATGATTCCGACTTCTTCATCGCCCTGGGTTTCTAAAGTAAAACCTACCTCATCTCCAACCGCAACCGGGTTGGTGCTTTTGATACCTTGTATGCGGAATTTCCCTTTGATGCGGCATTTGTAGAAATCCCCCTCTTCAGATTTCACCAGATACCAACTCCCAGTGGATTTATACACAGTTCCGCGCACCTTTCATACATATTTTGTGTGCAAAGAAACAATAATCGTTTAGTTTTCACGTATATCTTTGTTATCATAATCATTTAACAATCAACACGCAATTATGAAAAAACTATTATTTGTGGCGTTTTTAGCGCTAGCCTCCACCTTTTCAGTGAATGCCCAAGAGTACAAGGTCATCACTAGTGTGGAATCTATTGTCCCCAATGGTTTGGGTCGTTCAAGAATCGTAAATGCCCTTGAGGACAAAAACTATCGCGAGTACACCAGTGTTCAAACGGAAGAGGACAACACAAGAAACAAATCCAAAAGAGGGGAAATCAGGGTGAAGAACTTTGAGGAAACCAAACTGTTGAACTTCTACAACATTGGAGGTATTCGTTTTCAAAACATTGCAGCGAATGATGCTTTGATTTCTTCCATGTTGAATGATATGACGGAAAAAGGTTGGGAACTTGTTTTCGTTTCCAGCGCTGTGGAAAGTGAAGGGGGCAAAGGAGATGGCAAAGGGATTTTCATTACCCGATACATCTTTAAAAAGTAAGCGTCTCTTTCAGATGCAAAAAGCCTCGTGAGTTATTTCACGAGGCCTTTTTGATTATTGAGAGGAGCAAGAGCGTTTCTTTACCAAAAACACCTTAAACCCTAATCCACCATATAAACTCTCCCCCCAACAAATGTGTTCTTATTCACCTGCTTTGGTCTTCCATATACCTGCACGTCACCACCGGCCTTTATTTTGATATCCACATCATTTTTGGCGAATACTTCTGCCTCACCTCCGGCGGATATTTTTACTTGAGTACTTGATGTACGCAACTCCCTACCTTCGAAAATTCCTCCTGTGTTCAGTACTATACTCTGGCTTTTGGCCAAGCCCGAAGCTTCCACAATTCCACCGGTAACGGCTCTAACGTCAACGTGGTCGACCTCCATTCCGATATGGATTTTGGCTCCTTCCTGCGTTCGAAGTTCAATGCGGTCTTGGCTTACCAACTCATTGCAGGTAATTTGTGCGCCTTCATTTCCATCGATGACTTTCAGACCTTCATAGTATACTTCTATCAAGGTATCTTCCCCTCGGAATTTTTTATCCAATTGCATGCGAAGTTTCAACACACCATCGCGGTTGTTCCAAACAATGTCATCCACATTGCGTCCTTTGATGAGAATTCGATTTTCATCAGATTGTATCAAATTGACTTCTATTAAGTCAAAAACTTTGATCTTATCAAAATCGCCTACTTCCGTATCTATAATTCTTTGCGCAAAAGAACATAGTGTGGCGAGTAAGAATAGCGGCGTAATTATTTTTTTCATTTGTTCGTTTTTTAAAAAGATATGATAAGGTGGTTTTTGTTACAGTAAAAAACAAAAAAACCGCTTAAGAAGAGAACTTAAGCGGTTAAAAAATTACCAAGTGGCTTTTTAGGCCTTAATGATTTTCTCTTGATGGTTTATCGATTCTTGGTGAATTGCTTTGAACATGCGAAGTACAAATTCCTCGCTAAGTCCTCGCTGCTCACCTTCCAAAATCATATTACCGAGAATGGCGTTCCATCGATTGGTTTGAAGTACCGCTACATTTTTGTTCTTTTTTAGCGTTCCAATCTCATCAGAAACTTTCATCCGCTTGCCCAAAGTATCAATCAATTGATTGTCAATCACATCAATTTGTGCTCTTAAATTGCTCAATTTGCTGTTGTATTCAGCTTCTTGGTCTGTTTCTTTTCGGATTCTCAAGTCTTTCATAATCTGAACCAAAGTAGAAGGGGTTACTTGTTGTGCAGCATCGCTCCAGGCGTTGTCCGGGTCGTAATGGGTCTCTATCATCAATCCATCAAAATTCAAGTCCAAGGCCGTTTGGGAGACATCAAAAATCATGTCGCGCTTTCCTGTGATATGGCTTGGGTCGTTGATTAATGGCAAATCCGGGAATCGAGTTTGCAATTCAATGGCCAATTGCCACTCAGGGATGTTTCGGTATTTCGTTTTTTCGTAGGTGGAAAAGCCTCTGTGTATCACACCCAACTTTTCGATATTTGCCGAGTATAAGCGTTCTACCGCACCCAACCACAAAGACAAATCAGGATTCACTGGATTCTTGATAAGTACGATTTTATCGGTGCCTTCAAGGGCATCCGCAATTTCTTGCACAATAAAAGGACTTACGGTGGAACGAGCTCCAATCCACAACAAGTCAACATCGTGTTCCAAAGCCAAATCCACATGGGTTTTGTTGGCCACTTCCGTAGCGGTTTTCAAACCAGTTTCTTCTTTCACTTTTTGCAACCACTTTAGCCCAATGGCACCAACCCCTTCAAAATTCCCAGGACGGGTACGCGGTTTCCAAATTCCAGCACGATAGTAATTCACGTCGGTATCTTTGAGTTCGTGGGCGATTTTCAAAACCTGTTGCTCGGTTTCGGCACTACACGGGCCTGCTATCACCAAAGGATGCGGCAACGCCATGTCATCCAACCATTTTCGCATTTCTTTGTTATTCTCCATCGTTAATCTTGTTTTTCGTAAGGGGTATTCCTTTTAATATTTGTTTTATTCTATTCGTATTGTCCATCTCACTGAAAACACTTTCGTAATCCTCTTCTAAAAGGAGCTGCTTGAAATGTTCCAGGTTTTGGATGTATTCGTTCAAGGTTTCAACAACGTTTTCCTTGTTTTGCTTAAAAATAGGGGTCCACATTTGGGGTGAGCTTTTGGCCAGACGAACTGTGCTCTCAAAACCACTCCCCGCCATATCAAAAATGTCGCGTTCGTTTTTTTCCTTTTCAATCACAGTTTTACCCAACATGAAAGAGCTAATGTGTGACAGATGCGAGACATAGGCGATATGCTTGTCATGCGCCACAGGATTCATGTACCGGATGCGCATATCCAACGCTTGGAACAATTTCAATGCTCTTTCTTGCAACACGAAAGCCGTTTTTTCGACTTCACAGATGATATTGGTTTTGCCTTCGTACAAACCATTCATGGCCGCCTTGGGACCGGAAAACTCTGTACCCGAAATAGGATGGCATGCCAAAAAATTTCTACGCTTTGGATGGTCTGCAACGGTCTCGCAAATCAACTGCTTGGTAGAACCAGCATCCACTACAACCGTGTCCTCTCCACAAGCATCCAAAATTTTAGGCAATTCGACCACCAAAATGTCTACCGGAATACTGACGATAACCAAATCACAATCTGCAAGAACCTTGTAATCTGCCTTCTGGTCAATGATAGATAGGTCCAAGGCTTGTTGAACATGCATGGGATTTGAATCAATACCGTAAATGGTTGACTTAGGCCATAACGTTTTGATGTCCTTCGCAAAAGACCCTCCAATTAATCCAACACCTATTATCGCGGTATTCATGCTTTACTTTTAGGCGAAACGCTGAATCGCTTCTTCAATTTTTTCTTTTTTTACACACAAAGAGAAGCGGATATACCCTTCTCCATTGCTCCCAAAAATGGTTCCTGGTGCTATGAAAATGTGGTGCTTGTGCAACACCTCATCAATAAATTCCTCAGCAGGAAGAGCCGAATGGGGCAACTTGGCCCAAACGAACATCCCAGCCGTATTTTTATCGCAAACGCATCCGAGTTTTTCTACTAGCTGAAACATCAACTCTCGTCGTTCTGCATAAACAGCATCCAAATTGCTATACCAGTCATCCGAACTTTTTAAGGCTGCAATGGCACCTTGTTGAATCCCGTAAAACATCCCGGAATCCATGTTGCTCTTTACCTTGAGTACCGCCAAAATGTGTTCTGCACTACCCATGACCATTCCTACGCGCCATCCAGCCATATTGAAGGTTTTGCTCAAGGAATTCAATTCCAGGGCAACCTCCTTGGCCCCTGGCACTTGCAAAATGCTCGTTGGATTGTCATTTAAAACGAAGCTATAAGGGTTGTCATTGACCAATAAAATCTCATTTTCCTTGGCAAAAGCTACCAAAGCCTCCATATCAGCGATACCAATGGTAGCACCTGTAGGCATATTGGGGTAGCTTATCCACATGATTTTGACATTGGTCAAATCCATTGCGCCGATTTCCTCTAAATCGGGAAGCCAACCATTCGCTTCGGTAAGGTTGTAGGGAACCATTCGGGCATCCAACAATTTTGCTACCGACGTATAAGTAGGATAACCTGGATTGGGAACCAAAACCCCATCCCCGGGATTCAAAAAGGCCATACTAATGTGCATAATACCTTCTTTGGAACCGATTAGAGGCAAAATCTCTTTGTTCGAATCCAACTCCACCCCAAAACGACTTTCATAAAAATCAGTCATCGCCGTTCTAAGCTCAGGCAAACCCTGGTAACTTTGATATTGATGTGCACTGGGTGCTCCCAAAACCGACTGTAAATGTTCGACCGCAGCGGGAGGAGGTGGTAAATCAGGACTGCCAATACCCATATTGATTATAGGTTTACCTTCAGCAATCAACTGCTTTACTTCCCTCAACTTTTTGGAGAAGTAGTACTCTTTTACGGTTAAAAGCCGTTCTGCAACCTTCATGGTTTTAATGCGTTTTTATATTCCCCCAAAACCCTAAAATCCTCGGACATGATTTCCAATAAGGATTTTGCTTTGACAAAATTTTGATAGTTCTCGAAAGTGACGTCCACGAAAAAGGCATACTTCCAAGGCGTTTCAATAATGGGAAGGGATTGGATTTTGGTCAAATTCAAATTGCAATCACTCATGACGTTCAACACAGTTGCCAAACTTCCACGTTTATGGTCGGTAACAAAGCGCATGGAGGCCTTGTTGATTTCTTCTTGGGGCAGCATCTTATTTTGTCGTTTTAGGACAATGAATCGAGTCGCATTGTTTTTTAGCGTTTGGATATCCTCTTTTACGATATCCAGCTGATACAAATCCGACGCCATTTTTGGAGCAATCGCCGCGATGTTTCGCAACTGGTTTTCTTGGATTCGTTTTGCCGTAAGTGCCGTATCCACATCTTCCACCAGCTTGATTTTAGGGTACTTTTTTAAGAAAGTTTTACACTGCAGTAAGGCCATAGGATGCGAATGCACCTCAGCAATATCTTCAAGTGCAACTCCAGGAAGTGCCATCAAGTGATGGTGGATGCTTAAATAATGCTCTCCAATGATGTGCATATCGTTGTGGTACACCAAATTGTAGTTGGGAATGATAGACCCCGCAATGGAATTTTCCAACGCCATAATGGCCTTGTCAGCGCTTCCGTCCAAAACGCTATCTATCAAACTATCAAAGGACAAGCATTCCACCAAGTTGATGTCATCCCCAAAAAAGTCATGGGCAACTTGATGGTGGTTACTTCCTTTAATTCCTTGTATGGCAACTTTCAATGGCATAAAAAAAAAGCCCCGATGTTTATCGGGACTTCTATTGTATTTGTGTTCGCTACACCTTATAACCGTCCCGTTCTGCTTCTAAAAAAGAAGTAGAAATAAAAACCAGTCCAGAAATATGTGCTGCGCATGTTCAACATTTGAAAGACGAAGATTAGCGTTTCCCTTGAGAATTCAAAGTATGTGCATAGGTTTTTCGATTTTTTCTTCATTTTCAAAAAAACACTGAAAAAAAACAATCAAAGTTGTAGAGAAAATGAGAATAGTTAAAAAAACATCTTGAACCTATAAGCAGTCTATCCGTGCCGAAGCAATTGTTCTGTATGGATTTCATGGCTTACCTTTGGCGTAAATCCACTCTTAATGTCCATATCGGTCAATAACATCAGCAAATCTTTTGGTACACAAAAAGCATTGGATACGGTTTCCTTCGAAATCAAAAAGGGAGAAATCGTGGGATTTTTAGGCCCCAATGGTGCTGGTAAATCCACTATGATGCGGATACTGACCACCTATCATGCTGCGGATGAGGGCGAAGCAGAGGTCAATGGATTCGATGTTCATACCCAAAAACAAAAAGTAAAGCAGAGTATTGGCTTTTTGCCTGAACACAATCCCCTTTATCTGGACATGTATGTTAGAGAATATTTGAATTTCAGTGCCGAAATGTATGGGGTATCCAAGTCGAATGTTCCGGATGCTATCGAAAAAACAGGACTTACTCCAGAAGCGCACAAGAAAATTGGACAGCTTTCCAAAGGATATCGCCAACGTGTAGGACTTGCCGCCGCATTGCTACATGACCCGGAAGTTTTGATTTTGGATGAACCTACCACTGGCTTGGACCCCAATCAATTGGTTGACATCCGAAAACTCATCCAAACTTTGGGAAAAGAGAAAACCATTTTGTTTTCCACACACATCTTAAAAGAAGTAGAAGCGGTTTGCGACCGGGTCATCATCATCAACAAAGGAAAACTCGTTGCAGACCAAAACATTGGGGATTTGCAAAGCGCCCAAGACCAGATTATAGAGGTGGAATTTGATGAAAAGGTGGACCGAAAGGTATTGGACAAAATCCCAGAAATCAAATCCGTTTCCGCTGTGGGCGAAAATGCTTTCGTTTTGACTTTTTTGAGAGACAAAGACCATAGGTCTACCATTTTTGATTTTTCACAAAACAACGGTCTTAAAATCCTTCAACTCAACCGAAAAAATCAAAATCTTGAAAACGTTTTTGCCGAACTGACCGGGCAATCAGAACATACTCAACCATAGTGGGCAGGTATCACTGAATGCTATCGAACTGTGTGAGATACCCATTAAAAGTGTCTTCTTCTTTCTTGCCTGCTTTAGCTTCATTGAATTCTTGAAAAATATCGACATTACGGCGGTAGGCTTGAAGGGCATAAATGATATTTTCAATATTGGCATATTGCTCAGCCTCATCCATAGAGGCATAATAGCTTAATTCTTGCTGATATACCTTCTTCAATTTTTGGAACAAATCAACCCCCTTTTCGTGACAACCTACTTGAAAATATCCTTTTAAAAAGGGTTCTACAAAGGTGTAATAGTCATAATACTCAAAAGGAATGTTTTCCATGGCCATCTCAATAATCTTATTGCGGAACAGAAGTTTGAAAAGGCGGACCGAAAGGTATTGGACAAAATCCCAGAAATCAAATCCGTTTCCGCTGTGGGCGAAAATGCTTTCGTTTTGACTT
>JBCBCH010000087.1:0-8443 GCA_038530835.1 Bacteroidota bacterium
TATTCATTGTAAAGCAACAGACCGCCGTAGTCATTGAAACTTTTGGTAGATTCACTAGCGTTCGACATTCCGGTATTCAATTTAAAATACCTTTCATTCAACGTATTGCTGGAAGATTGAGCCTTAAGATTCAACAACTCGATGTAATGATCGAAACCAAAACGCTTGATGATGTATTCGTTAAGATAAAAGTTTCGGTACAGTATCTTGTAATCCGAACCAAAGTCTATGATGCTTTCTACAAATTGGAATACCCACATGATCAAATCACTTCTTTTGTCTTTGATGTAGTGCGCGCCGAAGTGCCCAAAATGAAATTGGATGATGTCTTTGTTAAAAAAGATGATATCGCCATCGCAGTGAAACGAGAACTTCAAGAATACATGTCCGAATATGGATACGATATTATCAAAACCCTTGTCACGGATATTGACCCCGACGCGCAGGTAAAAGCGGCAATGAACCGAATCAACGCTTCAGAGCGTGAAAAGATTGCTGCTCAATTTGAAGGGGATGCCGCAAGAATTCTTATCGTGGAAAAAGCCAAAGCAGAAGCAGAAAGCAAACGTCTTCAAGGACAAGGTATCGCAGACCAGCGTCGTGAAATTGCTCGAGGTTTGGAAGAATCTGTTGAAGTGCTGAACAAAGTGGGCATCAACTCTCAAGAAGCTTCTGCACTAATTGTTGTGACACAACACTACGATACGTTGCAAGCCATTGGTGAAGAAACCAATAGTAATTTGATTCTGTTGCCAAATTCCCCACAGGCGGGAAGTGATATGCTCAACAACATGGTCGCTTCCTTTACCGCAAGCAATCAGATAGGAGAGGCCATGAAACAACAGAATAAAAAGAAAGACGACGGTACCAACTAGTAAACGACGTTTCACAGAGGCTTTTAGAACAAATTCTTGTTTTTAAAGCCTCTGTTGAATCTTTTGGTTATTGGTGGGGCCAGTATGTTTTTCAACAGAAATACCCCCTAAAAACACCCTTTCTGGAGGCCAACAATATAAGAAATACCTATTGGTCTAATTTTGGCGATAGCTCCTTTCTATACACAGATTTAAGATGATTGCTCAAGCTTTGCCCAAGTATCTCGAAGCGTAACGGTTCGGTTAAACACCAAAGCTTCCGGCTTCGAATCCAAATCGACATTGAAGTACCCTAGTCGCTGAAATTGAAAACGGTCACCGATTTGTGCATCTTTCAAACTAGGCTCTAAAAATCCAGTAACCTTATTCAGCGAGTCTGGATTTACAAACTCCATAAAATCTCGGTCTTTATGTGCGTCTGGAGTTGCATCTACGAAAAGTCTATCATAAAGCCGAATTTCCGCTTGAATCGCATGTTTGATGGAAACCCAGTGGAGGGTGCCCTTTACTTTCCGCAAGCTTTCCTCGGTACCGCTGCCACTCTTACTTTTGGTATCATAGGTACACTGTACCTCAGTTATATTACCTTCTTCATCTTTGGTACAACTTTCCGCTTTGATGATATAGCCGTTCTTCAATCGAACTTCACCTCCCAGCTTTAATCTGAAAAACTTCCGATTCGCCTCCTCCCTAAAGTCTTCTTGTTCAATATAGAGCTCTCTTGAGAACGGAACTTTTCTAAATCCGGCCGCTTCATCTTCAGGATTATTCTCCGCATCCAGCCATTCTTCTCCATCTTCCGGATAGTTTGTAATCACAACCTTAAGCGGATTCATAACCTCCATCACGCGCGGCGCAATTTTATTTAAATGGTCCCTAACATGAAAATCAAGGAGCGAAATGTCTACCACATTTTCCCTTTTGGCTATTCCAATCGTTTCCGCAAAGTTTCGAATCGATTCGGGAGTATATCCTTTTCTACGCATCCCTGAAATGGTAGGCATGCGGGGGTCGTCCCAACCTGTTACCACATTCTCTTCGACCAACCGTAGCAGTTTTCGCTTACTCACTACGGTATGACTTAGGTTACGACGGGCAAATTCCCGTTGTTTAGGCCGAAGTCTATATTCTGATACCAGTTGGTCCAAAAACCAATTATAAAGTTCCCTGTGTGGTAAAAACTCCAACGTGCAAAGGGAATGGGAAACTTGTTCAATATAATCACTTTCCCCATGCGTCCAATCGTACAATGGGTAAATACACCAATCGGTATTTGTTCTGTGGTGTGGCTTATGCAAAATCCGGTACATTACCGGGTCGCGCATCAACATATTTGAAGAAGCCATATCGATTTTCGCACGTAACACGTGTTCTCCTTCTTTAAAATCGCCGTTCTTCATGCCTCTGAATAAAATGAGGTTCTCTTCCACACTGCGATTGCGATAGGGACTTTCCGTTCCAGGTTCCGTCGGTGTACCTTTCTGTGCTGCTATTTCCTCGGAGGTTTGGCTATCCACATAAGCCTTTCCTTTCTCAATAAGTTTTTCGGCCCAATCGTACAGCTGCTGAAAATAATCAGAAGCATAACGCTCTGATTCCCAATTATATCCAAGCCAAGCTACATCGCGTTTAATCGCATCGACATATTCTTTTTCCTCCTTTGCTGGATTGGTATCATCAAACCTCAGATTCACTGGTGCACCATAGCGTAATCCCAGTCCAAAATTCAAGCAAATTGAACTCGCGTGTCCAATATGCAAATAGCCATTTGGTTCTGGAGGAAATCTAAAGCGCAATTCATCGTTGGAGTACCCATTTTTCAGGTCATCTTCAATGATATGCTCTATAAAATTCAGTGATTTTTCAACGTCTTCCATGTATCGCCTTTCATCGGTCAACTGCACAAAATTACTACTCTTCCCAATTTTGATGCATTAAAGTGTATACAAAGAAAGCCATTTCACAACAGTTTTGGTGTTGCGCACAACAATATCTTTCGTTTCGCGGGGAAGAAAGGCATATTTGTTTTTAGAATACTACATGAAAAATTGAAGCTGCGAGGCTTCATGGACATCTTAAGGGGCACAAAAACAAGGCAACATTGCCTACAACCTCTTAAATACTAGCACAGATGAAAAAAGTCAGTTCAATCCGTAGTATTCTCTTCACCACCTTGGTGTTGTGCTTTTTAGGGCATTCCTCTTTAGCACAAGTCCTCAATCAGCCTGTTGCTGCGGACAATCCAAATCTAGCCGGAAATTCAGCTTGGACCGCGGCATGCGCCTCTGATAGTTTCAATGAATATTTCGTGAACTTCACTTGGAGTCCACCTTTGGTGGATAGTAGTAACGAATTCGTTTTGGAACTTTCCGACGCCGATGGCAACTTCGGTTCGCCCATTGAATTGGCCAAGTTAGCCGACAAAAACACCACTTTCGATTTTGAATTCCAGTTTGCCGTACCCAACACGGTGCGAGGGGAGAACTATAGAATGCGCGTAAGAAGTACGAGTCCAGCAAAGACGAGTCCAGCATCTGACCCTTACCCAATGCACTATGTAGACTATGATTCTCCTTTGCTCATTAGCCGCGACGGCAATGGTATAATCCCTCCTGGGGGAAACATTCAACTTTGTGCCGGCGAAAGCTTGGTATTGGCGACGCACAACATTCCGAACGCGGAAACCTATCAATACAACTGGTATCGAAGCACCTCTCTGTTAAGTGAAAAATCCAACGAACTGACGATTACCACCCCTGGAACTTATTGGGTGGAATTAGATTATGGCACCGTATGTTCCGGTTCAGCCAATACGCTCTCAAATACAATCGCCATAAGCAATGGAACCAGTTTGGGTATTGCCCTAAACGAACCCTCAACCATTTCTCTCTGTGCTGGAGATAGCCAAACCCTGACCGCCAACGTAAGTGGAATGGGGCTTAACTACACTTGGTATAAGGATGGGGCCATCGTGTCCGGACCCACTGTAGATGCCGATACTTTTACCGTTAACACCTCTTCCATTGACTTTGGGGGTGATTATCAAGTTGAAATTTCCGGCGGGAGTGCTTGTACCGAACTTTCTGCGGCGGTAACCATCCAAAATGCTGGTTCTACACAGGTCACGTTAAACAATCCAGAAAATATTGTATTGCTCCCAGGCAATGACGAAACCCTATCAGTTTCCACCAATGCCGTTACGCCTACCTATCAATGGTTCAAGGATAACGTGCTGATTCCTGGGGCAACCGCTGCCTCCTTAACGATTTCCGATATTGGGGATTACAAAGTAACAGTTACTGAAACAGGAGGAAGCTGTGCGGGCACACCTGTGGACTCTCCAAACATCAATGTTGTTTTACCAGCTTCTTTTGAAGTGGATATCGCATATGACGGTAGCTATACCGAATGCCAAAGCAGTTCAGCTACAGTTGCGCTTGAGGCTATTTATGCACTTGATAGTTCTGGTAACCGAACAGATGTAACATCAAGTGTAGAAAACAACTTTTCGTACCAGTGGGTCTATGATTCGAACAACCTGAGTGGTGCAACTGCTAGTTCCCTGAACTTAAATGATGCCAACGAAAATGGAGAATACCAACTTATAGGCACTTTGGGCGCATTCAATGCTATTTCAAATGCCTTGACCGTGCGCTTGGCCACCACTGATGTGGTAACCTTGTCTTCCTCTGAAACCGTATTATGTGAAGGTGGTGCTCCAATTATATTGACTTCATCCTTGGATTTGTCAGGAGAAACCTTTGAGTGGTTGCGCGATGGCAATTCAGTGGATACCAGTAGTGGAAGTTTTTCCGTTGCCAACCCAGGTACCTACCAGCTTCGTTTAAGTAGAAACAACTGTGCTACCGTTTCCAACGAAATAGAAATACAACGGTTCGATGATTCCCTTTTGGTTCTCGATCAACCAAATGATATAATCATTATCGAAGGCGAGACTCAAACCGTAAATGCATCAGGCGCCACTTCTTACGAATGGTTCGATGCCAACAATACCTCTCTGGGTACTCAGAGTTCCTTCGGTTTTCAACTCGAAGGGCAATATCTCTTATTGGCCAACTTTGGCAATTGTAGCGTTAGCAGGGTTATTACGGTAACCTACAGAGACAACTTCGCTATTCCGAATGTGATTACTGCCAATGGAGATGGTATTAATGACCTATGGGTACTACCAAACTCCTACTCCAGAGACCCTGAGGTCTTGGTGACCATTTTTGACGAAAAAGGCAAAGAGGTGTTTAGCCAAGCGAACTACGAAAACAACTGGCCGCAGTCTTCGACTTCATTTAGCCAGCAAAACATGATTTTTTACTACAGACTTACTAGAGCTGGACGTAACCTTAAACAAGGTACAATAACCGTTATTCGATAAATAGAATGCACCCCAACAAACCAAAACTAATACTACTACTGCTCATCACACTGCTTTCTTTTGGAGTACGCGCCCAAGAAGAAAATCCGTTTGTTGTGTATGACGTTCCTTCCCAAAACCTGCTGAAGTTCAATAGATTCCTGTTGAACCCTACCTTTTCAACCGTTCGGGAGGACAAGTCTTACATCAATTTGTTTCATAGAAACCAATCGGTATCGTTTGATGATAACAACCAAATCTATTTTTTGAGTTATAGTGGTCGTGTAGGTGACAGGAGTGGGGTAGGCTTAAGTCTATTTACCAATAGAGAAGGCTTATTCAACAACTTCGGACTTCATGCGAATTATGCCTATGGTATCCGTTTGAGCCCTAAAAGCAATTTCACCTTTGGGGCAAACTTTTCATATTACCAAAGTGCATTCAACCAAAATAGGGCCAACGCTGTTGATGATGACCCCTTCCTTAACAGTCTGGAAAGTAGTTCATTAATCACTTTTCAACCTGGATTCAACATCTCGTTCGGACAGTTTGATTTTGGCGGTTTCGCCGAAAACTTGTTTGATTACAACCTAAAAAGCAGCGAATCCGTAACCGAATTCAACGAAAAGACCTACTCTGGGCATTTGCAATATACCCATCAGTTTAAAAATGCCTCGGGGATTTTGGAACAAGGACGATTAATGCCCTTGGCGCGAGTCAGAAAAGTTGGTGAAGATGATATTACCCTTGCAGGGAGTTTGGTTATGGATCTGCCCAAACTGGGCTGGGTTCAAGCCGGTTATGATGATTTTTACGGGGCATCAGCAGGATTGGGTTTTAATCTGAACCGAAACCTTTCCATTGGATATACCGTTGAAAAAGGCCTATCCAACGAATTTGAAAATTTTGGGGTAAGTCATGAGGTTTCTTTGGCCTATTCTTTCACACCCAACCTTACGGAAGACCGTGTTCTTCTTGAGAAAGACAATGAAGACTTGGTGCAAAACGATGAAGACGTGCCTTCGGAAGACCTTATCATTACCGATAAAGACCTTGAAATAGCGCAGCTTAAGGAAAAGCTGGCCGAAAACGATGCGATTTTAGATGAAATTCTATTCCGTCAAGATTCCATCGAGCAGGGTCGAAAAAGGGATTTGGAGCGACGCTTCGATATGGTAATGAAAATGGTGCGACGCGAAACACGCGGAGAGCGACCAGATGTTGAAAAACGAGCCGAAGCCTTGTTCTTTTCCAGAATGGATAGTACAGACATGCTAGCGCTAAACAACTACAAAAACCCTGTTTCAAACACAGGTTTGACCAATTCCACAGCAACCAAAAAGGTTATCACTTTAGCCAATAACGATTCGAAAAAGCAAGCTAATCCCTCTGAAAAAACCAATGTAACGAAAGACAATATTATCGCCACCAAAAAACGAGTGGTTCCAAACACGACCACAGAGGCAACCGCTGCCGTAAGGGATAATCTGGGAAGCAACACAGTGGCAGAAGAAAGCAACAGAACACGGGCTATTGGTTTTAAAACTTTTGATTTGCCGGATGTAGAATCTGGCCACTATCTCATTGCCAACGTTTACAGTGATGAAGCAAATGCTGACCGTTTTGTAAACGAAATGTACGATTTGGGCATCGATGCCAACTACTTCATAAACCCCAAGAACAACCTAAAGTACGTTTACCTAAAACACTCCGGTTCCAAAGCCGAAGTAACTGAAAACTTTAGAAGCAACGTAAACGGTAAGTTCTTCGCCCCTATGTGGATGATGACCGTTAAGAATCAGACGGGGCAAATGCCAAATCAGGAAGAGCCTTCAGATGTTTTGGCACAAAACATCGTAAAAACCTACAGCATTGGCGGACTTGGTTCAGGGTTCTACCTCATCGCCAATGTATTTGCCAAAGCCAGCAACGCTTCTCGTTTTGTGAGAGAACTACAATCAAGAGGTTTGGATGCTGACTTCTTCATTAATCCAGAGAACAACTACCGCTATGTGTACGTGAAAAAACACGAAACCTGGACTAACGCGCTAACCTCATATTACACTAAACTAAACGCCTCGTACGACGAAAAAGTGTGGATCATGCGAGTAAAACCAAACTATAATAGTTAAGATGACCCATCGCTTCCTAAAAACCACGCTATGCCTTCTGGGCATGGTCTTTTTTGGGCTTAAAAGTAGCGCTCAAGTTGAGGTGCCGTTCACGCCGCGGTTAACCGATTCTTATATCAATATCAAAGGAGATTACACCTTTTTGTCCAATGGTATCCTTAACCGTGTTGACTCCAGCAATGGCGCTAACGACCCATATAACGGCAGTGCCAACAACAACGGTTTTCACCGAGATTACATCGATATTGATTCAGACCCAACCACATTTAGTTCTAGTAGTTCTACCCTAACATTGCCTTTTTGTTCTAGAATTTACTGGGCAGGGTTGTACTGGTCCGCTAACTACCAACAAGAAGTACTGAACAATACCGAAATTGCTACCCTTCCCCAAAATGACACGCAAAGGCTTGATTTTACAACTGTCAAATTCAGGGTTCCGGGAGGCACATACATCGACTTGGTTGCCGACAACAATCCCGACCCTGTCGGAGAAGAAGACGCCATCATCCATGATGACGTCACCTTTAAAGATTCGCCATATACCTGTTTCAAAAACGTAACCAACCAACTTCAGGCCCTAGCCGACCCTTCCGGTGAATACTTCGTGGGAAACATTCGTGCGACTCGAGGAAGAAGTGTTGGTGGAGCAGGGGGATGGACCTTAGTGGTCATCTATGAAAACCCTACTCTTACTGGAAAATACATTTCCGTTTTTGACGGTTATGCAGGCGTGCGTGGTAGTTCCAGTGCGGATATCACCGTTTCGGGTTTTAATACCATTCCTGTTGGCCCTGTTCGCGCTCGCCTAGGGGCAAGTGTTGTTGAAGGTGACCGCGGCATCACTGGGGATGCTTTTCGTATCGAAACACCCATGAACCCTGGCTTTACCAGTTTGAGCAATGGCGCCAATCCTGCAGACAACTTCTTTAATTCCAACATCACAATTGATGGTGCAGATGTAACGACCAGAAACATTGCAGCGACCAATACTTTGGGCTATGATTCGGATATTTTTGAAATCAGCAACCCCGCGAATAGCATAATAGCCAACACCGAAACGGATGCAA
>JBCBCH010000088.1:0-8376 GCA_038530835.1 Bacteroidota bacterium
GTCACCTTTTTTGGGCAGCACGATAAAGCGGTCAATCCCTCTAGGAATCTCAATCAAGGCGTAGCGGTTCTTCCCTATATCAATCGGTGCACCTTGGTCTTTGCGCATCACCATTTTCACAGCCAAGTATGCGGCCGTATCCTTTAGCAACGGGAATTCGGTTAAATCGTTCAAAATGATGGTCATCAACTCTTGGTTGACCTTTTTGAAGAAATACTCCCGAACGAACTCTTGTTGCTCGTCATCAAGTTCATTTTCGGTTAGGATGAAGATGTTCTCCGCCTTTAACTCTTCTTCAATGTTATCCAGTATTTCTTGGCTTTTAGCCTGCTGTTGGATTACAATTTTGGTGATTTCCTCCAATAAATCCTTTGCTTTTTCACCGCCCAGTACGCTTTTTCCCTTTTTTCCGGCATCCACAATTCGTTTTACCGTCGCATAGCGTACCTTGAAAAATTCGTCAAGATTGTTACTGAATATTCCCAAAAACCGAAGGCGGTCAATTAACGGAACCCGTTTATCGGCACTTTCCTGTAGTACCCGTGAATTAAAATGAAGCCAACTGATTTCGCGATTTACATATTCATTTTTAACCTTGATCATTTGATTTTCAGCTGTTTTGGAAAAATAGTTCGTTTTGTGGTTCCTTTTTGTACCTCGGACCAAGCATCTACTTCAAATTGAAGATGGACGCATCCAGCGGTCGGCAAGTTGTCAATATAGGTATCTCCCCAGCGATTTGCAAGTTCGGTCAACGCATGGTTGTGTCCAAAAATCATGACAGTTTCCAACGAATTGTCGAGTCGCTTAACGAAGTACTCTACCTGTTACCCAGAAAAATCATAAAGGTCTTTGTTCACTTGAAAATTGCTTAAATCGAATGTCAGCTTTTCCATTACTATGATGCTGGTATGCAAAGCGCGGTTGGCCATACTGGAATACACTTGTTCAACGGAAACACCTAAGGTGTGCAGATGATTTCCTACCAAAATCGCATCACCAATGCCCCGTTCGTTCAGGGGTCGGTTTCGGTCGGCAACATTGTATTCCCAGGAGGATTTGCCGTGGCGCATCAAAAAGAGATTCTTCATACTTTAATTTAAGGAGCCAAACGCTCTATTTTCCAGTCTAGGTTATCCTTCAATTCATAACGAATGCGGTCGTGCAAGCGATTAGGGCGCCCTTGCCAGAACTCAAAGCTTACCGGACGGACGATATATCCTCCCCAGTTTTCGGGTCGTGGGATGTCCTTTCCTTCATATTCTTGTTCCAAGGCGGCCAACTTTTCTTCCAATACTTCACGGGATGAAATGACTTCACTTTGGTCAGAAACCATAGCCCCCAAACGACTCCCTACCGGTCTTGATTCAAAATAACCATCTGACAAGTTTTCTGCAATTTTTTCGGCTTTTCCCTTAATGATGACTTGCCGTTCGAGATTGGGCCAAAAGAAGGACAAGCATACGTTGCCATTCTCAGCAATGGCCTTGCCCTTTTCGATTAGATAATTGGTGTAAAAAATGAAGCCTTCGTGGGTATATTTTTTCATCAAAACGACGCGATTCTTTGGAAAGCCATCCAAACCAACCGTAGATATTGTCATTGCATTGGGTTCTTCCACCCCATCTGTTGCCTCCACCTCATAGAACCATGTCTGAAATTGTTGCATGGGGTTCGGGTCCACGGTGTCTTCCAACAATTCCTTTTTATCATAGGATTTTCGGTAGTCGCTCAGGTCCTTTTGCATGTTGATTGCTTTAAATATCAAAGTTCAGCAAAAGAAGTCAGATTTGAAACAGAACCATCTCAGGTTTACCCTAAAATTCAAAATGTTTACCGTCATCAGCCAGTTCAGTCGCCATGAAGATTTCCTGGGCCTCTGCTTTAAAGAGATTCAGATTTTTATAACGGGTCGAAAAATGACCTAAAATGAGCTGCCCTACCCCGCTTTTTTGTGCGATGGTAGCAGCTTGCTTGGCGGTAGCGTGTTTGGTTCTTTCACATAAATGGGCTTCAGATTCCAAGAAAGTAGATTCATGATAGAGCACATCCACATCTTTTATGATTGGAACAATTCTTTCCGAATATTGGGTGTCACTGCAAAACGCATAGCTTTTCGGGGCAGGAGGGTCATGCGTCAAAGCAGAATTTGGCACTTCCGTACCATCTGGCGCTACGCCATTTTTACCGGCCTTAATATTATTGAACTGCGAGGCGTCAATGTTATGTGACTTCGCGGCTTCAACATCCAGTTTTCTGGGGAGCGGTTTTCCTTGGAACAGGAATCCATTGGTGTACACGCGATGCACCAAAGGTATCGTTGAAATTTGTACCCTGTCATCCTCAAAAATGAGTTCCGAATTGCTTGATTCCAGCTCATGGACAAGTAAGGGATAGTTGGTCCAAGAATCTCCCAACTTCAATAAAAGCGTCACCGCTTCTTTGATGCCTTTGGGGCCATAAATATGGAGCGGTTTCTCCCTCCCCAACAAACGAAACGTGGATACCAGGCCTGGCAAACCGAAAAAATGGTCACCATGGAGATGCGAAATGAAAATGTGGTTGATGCGCGAAAAACGTACTTTGTTTTTTCGCAGTTGCACCTGAGTGCCTTCACCGCAATCAATCAAAAACAAATGGTTCCGGATTTCAAGTACTTGTGAAGTAGGGTTGGTAAAAGCACGTGGCGTGGCGGAATAGCATCCTAAAATGGTCAATTTCATGAAATCAAAAGGTTGATTCCGCTATTGGCGGAGTTTAGGCAAAGGGCTCTTCTCATAAACCCAAATCCCTTTCAATTTCTTCCATCTCAATAATATCTTTGGCTTCCTGCACGGTCGGCGCGATAGAGAGCCCTTCTGGAACGTCATCATAATCGAGTGTTTCCGAAACCAAAACAAAGGACTTGTTCCCAGTTTTGTGTTCTTCGGATGCATCTAAAATGATGGCTAGTTTTTCTCTTATTTCATCACCTGAAGCCGTAAGTACAAGGATAATGTTTGCTTCTTGAATGGATGTATAGTTGTCTTTCAGCTCTTGAAGTAGTGTTGAAAGTTCCGAATCCGCTTGCGAAACCATAATCAGATTATCTTCCCTGTCAATAGTCATATTTACTTGATTTTGGCCGCTAGCAAATAGATGACTGCCATCCGGATGGCCACACCATTTTCAACTTGGTCCAATATGATGGATTGTTCAGAATCGGCCACATCGCTGGTGATTTCCACCCCGCGATTGATAGGTCCCGGGTGCATGATGACGATTTCTTTATCCAATTCCTGCAAAATGTCTTTGTTGATTCCAAATTGCTGGGTGTACTCCCGCGTTGAAGGGAAATAGCTGACATCCATCCGTTCGTTCTGCACACGAAGCATGTTGGCGACATCACACCATTCCAAAGCTTGTTTCAAGTTAGTTTCAACTTCTACGCCTAAACTTTCTATATACTTCGGAATCAAGGTTTTTGGTCCACACACCTTCACATTGGCACCTAATAATTTCAAGGCGAAAATATTGGATAAGGCCACTCGGGAATGCAGAATATCTCCCACAATCACCACGTTCTTCCCTCCTACTTCGCCATACTTTTCTCGAATGGAGTAAGAGTCCAGTAAGGCTTGCGTAGGGTGTTCGTGAGCCCCGTCACCAGCGTTGATGATAGATGCAGAAACGTGTTTTGACAGGAATACTCCAGCACCAGGATTCGGGTGTCGCATCACGACCATGTCCACTTTCATGGACAAAATATTGTTTACCGTGTCAATAAGGGTCTCTCCCTTCTTGACGGAAGACTGACCTGCCGAAAAGTTCACTACATCAGCGGAAAGTCTTTTCTCCGCCAACTCAAAAGACAATTTGGTGCGGGTGCTGTTTTCAAAGAAAATATTAGCGATGGTGGTATCCCGTAGCGTCGGGACCTTTTTGATGGAACGGTTAATGACTTCCTTAAAATGGTCGGCGGTTTCAAAAATGAGATGGATATCTTTTTTGGTCAGATATTTGATTCCCAATAAGTGATTTACGCTCAGTTCGCTCATTCTCGGTTATTTACTCACCAAATACACCACGTCTTTGCCATCGTTTTCTTCCCACATCACTTTGACCCTTTCTTCGTTTATGGCGTCCACCTGACGGCCGCGATAATTGGGTTGGATAGGTAGGTGGCGGCTAAAACGCCTATCAATCAAGGTTAGCAACTCCACATTTTTGGGCCTTCCAAAAGATTGAATTGCTGTTAAGGCTGCTCGAATACTTCTTCCGGTGTATAGTACATCATCAATAAATACCACACTTTTGTCTTCAACCAGAAAATCAATTTTGGTTGTATTGGCTTGTAGCGGTTTTTCACCTCTTCCAAAATCGTCACGATAAAAAGTGATATCCAAAAACCCCATGGCAATATTTTTGACTTTGTACTCTTCCTTCAAAATTTTTAAAAGGCGATTGGCCAAATAAATGCCTCTGGGTTGAATACCAATCAAAACGGTTTCAGAAAAATCAAGATGGGTTTCCAGTAGCTGACACGCCAATCGATGAAGTATGATGTTGATTTCTTTTGAATTGAGAAGTACTCTCTGACTCATATGCTTTGCTACTGCCTCTGGTGATGGCAAAAGTACGTAAATCTTAAAAAAAGTCGGAAACAAAAAAAGCCCTTGCGAATGCAAGGGCTTTTCATTTTATAATCGAAAGATTACTTCTTCTTTGCGTCAGCCTCCATTTTTTCTTTCAAGGCTTGCAATTGTGCATTGGCATCCCCAAGCGTTGGCGCATCTTCTTGTGAAGAAGCCATTTTACGTTTTGCAGAACGTACATTGCGCTCTTCTTGCTCTCTGAAGATAGCAGTGTGACTTGCTACAACACGCTTGAAGTCTTTGTTGAACTCAATAATCTTGAATTCGACTTCTTCGCCTTTGGTGATTTTCTTACCGTCTTCCTTCTCCATGTGACGTGAAGGAATGAACGCTACGATGTCATCGTTGAATGCCACAGTAGCACCTTTATCTACAATCTCGGAAACTGCTGCTTTGTGAACGCTACCTTCAGCGAACTCCGTAGCATACTTGTCCCAAGGATTCTCGGTGGTTTGTTTGTGGCCCAAGCTCAACTTACGACCATCAACATCCAATTCCAATACTTCAACTTCCAAAGTATCACCAACGGTTACGAATTCAGATGGGTGCTTGATTTTCTTCGTCCAAGAAAGGTCTGAGATGTAAATCAAACCATCGATTCCTTCTTCCATTTCTACGAACACACCAAAGTTGGTGAAGTTGCGTACAATACCTTTGTGGCGTGAACCTACGGGGTATTTGGTAGTGATATCGGTCCATGGGTCTGGCGTAAGTTGCTTGATACCCAAAGACATTTTCCGCTCTTCGCGGTCAAGGGTCAATACAACAGCTTCGATTTCATCACCCACTTTTACAAAGTCCTGAGCGGAACGCAAGTGCGTAGACCAAGACATTTCAGAGACGTGGATAAGTCCTTCAACACCTTCGGCAACTTCGATAAAGGCACCGTAGTCAGCAATGACCACTACTTTACCTTTTACTTTGTCACCTACTTTGATTTCATCACCCAAAGCATCCCATGGGTGTTTTTCCAATTGTTTCAATCCAAGTTGGATTCTTGACTTGTTGTCGTCGAAATCAAGGATTACCACATTCAATTTCTGGTCAAGTTCAACAACCTCGTTCGGATGGTTGATTCTGCTCCAAGAAAGGTCAGTAATGTGGATAAGACCATCAACACCACCCAAATCGATAAAGACTCCGTAAGAAGTAATGTTTTTCACAACACCTTCCAATACTTGTCCTTTTTCAAGTTGACCGATGATTTCTTTCTTCTGTTCTTCGATATCCGCTTCAATCAACGCTTTGTGCGATACCACTACGTTTTTGAATTCGTGGTTGATTTTCACCACCTTGAATTCCATGGTTTTTCCTACGTATTGGTCGTAGTCACGGATAGGTTTCACATCAATTTGAGAACCAGGCAAGAAGGCTTCGATACCGAAAACATCGACAATCATACCTCCTTTGGTTCTACATTTTACGAAACCAGTAACGATTTCTTCTTTATCATGGGCATCATTTACACGATCCCACGCCATAATGGTTCTGGCCTTTCTATGAGAAAGTACCAATTGACCAGTTTTGTCTTCTCTAATGTCGATAAGTACCTCAACCTTATCTCCAACCTTAAGGTCAGGGTTGTATCGGAACTCATTCAAAGAGATTACCCCTTCAGACTTTGCGTTGATATCAATGATTGCTTCACGGTCGGTCATGTGCACGACAGTTCCTTCCACTACTTCTTCATCCGCGGTGTCAACAAAGTTTTCTTCAACTAGAGCTTCAAATTCCTTTAATTTGGAATCCTCTACGCGTTCAATACCTTCTTCGTATTTGTCCCAGTCAAAGCTTTCGAGATATTCTTTAGGGTCTTTTTGCACCGGAGCTTCTTGAGTTACTGCTACGGCCTCTGCTGTGGTTTCCTCAGCAGGAGTTGTTTTTTCTTCAGCCATGTGCTGATTTCATTTGTATTTCACGGAGTTGTAGGACTTAGCACCGTCCGCGAAAGCTATTAATTTGATTTTTTAGTCCTTTTCTGTCCTATTCAATTGCCAAAAAGGAGTGCAAAAATACAATTAAATTACTGATTTACAAAGCCTCTTATCGCTAACGATTTTTTACCATGCATTTAATGCCAAAATGTGGTGGAATAGTTATCTTGAACGTCTAATTATTAACTATAAATTACAAACATGAGTGCAAAAGCAAAATACCAAGCCGTGTTGGACTTGGGACAAGAATTGGGCATCAAAGATGGCGACGTCTCGGAAGAAGGTGGCGTCCTTAGTATCAAGGGAACCGCTGGTACACCTTACGCCAAAAATGCGCTATGGGACAAAATCAAGGCAATTGGAGGAGAAAGCCCAAGCGATATCAAAGCCAACATTTCCGTGGAAGATGATAGCGTTTACCACCGTCACACCGTGAAAAGCGGTGAATCGTTGAGTTTAATCGCGAAGCATTATTACGGTGACGCCATGAAATACCCAAAGATTTTTGATGCCAACACCAATATTCTAAGCAATCCAGATGTGATTCACCCAGACCAGGTTTTGGTGATTCCGAACCTTTAATAATACATCCAATCCATTTATTAGGAGAGGTCAAGCATGTTTGATGTTTGACCTTTTTTAGTTCTAAATGGGGACACGAATTACGCGAAGTATCACAAATCCATTTGTTTTCCCGATATGCTCTTATCTTATATATTAGTACTTGGCTTTTTTCTTAAAAAAGAGTTTCGCCCAACAAAATCAGATTTCCAATGAAATTCCTCAAAAGAGTCCTTAAGTGGGTTTTATATATTCTTTTGATTCCCATAACATACCTACTTATTTCCTTATTGCTAACGGCCATTACCATAGATAGGGGAAACGAAAATCAAGTTTTTGAAAAAACCATTTACTTAAGTACCAACGGAGTGCATTTGGATATCATTTTGCATAAAAAAGATATTGACCCTTTGCTGTTGGATGGAATACGCAAAGAGCCCTATGAGCAATATCTCGCTTTTGGCTGGGGTGATGAAGATTTTTACATCAATACACCCACTTGGGGTGACCTTACCCTTACTAATGCGTTTAGCGCGATGTTTTTAAAAAGCTCGACCTTGATGCATGTCACCCGCTACAGGCATACATATTCCGATTGGGTTGAAGTTAAAATCAGCGAAAGCGAATTAAGGCAATTGAACACCTACCTACAACACTCTTTTAAAACAGATAAAAAGGGCGAGAAGCTTCTTTTGATAAACCAAGGGTACACGCCAACCGATGATTTTTACAAAGCCGTAGGAAGCTATTCGTGCTTGTACACTTGCAACAGCTGGGCGAATTCAGCTTTTAAGCGAAGTGGGTTAAAAGCATGCCTGTGGACGCCTTTTGATTTTGGGTTGTTGTCAAAGTATGAGTAAAATCACCAACGGATTTCATTCTAACGGTTTATATTTAGTGTGCTGAAAAAAAATCTATGATGCTGAAATAGCAAGAAAGGGCGCTGCAAAGCTTCATGAAACCAAAGCAACAAACCCAAAGACTTGAAAGACAAAAGCACTGTATTGAATGCCCTATCGATAGTAGTACTCATCGTTTTGGCACTTGCGATTGGGTTAATTATTACAGATAATCCCTTAAGTTGGAAACTATTTCCTGGCAATACTGTCCTATGGGTTCCATTCTTATTCTTGATTCCTATAGTATTGTCAATAATGTCCTTGAGGGTCAAAAAGAACTTGTGGACAAGGGTATTGCTTATTATCTCAATACTCTCTTTTTTAATAACCGGTCTTTTCGCGCTGTAT
>JBCBCH010000089.1:0-8370 GCA_038530835.1 Bacteroidota bacterium
GTTTTAGAAGCATTGCCTTCAATGATTTGCATGGAGAGGATATTTCCCAAGCAGCGGAAGAAGGTGACCCTATCGCATTGATGTCTTTTGATTACACTGCCAAAATCATGGCACAGGCGCTGGCCAATTTCACGGCCTTTACCCAACCCGAAGCATTTATCTTGATGGGTGGTTTGACCAATAGTGGCAAATGGATTATGGAACCGTTGGAAAAGTATTTCAATGAGTTTTTGCTTGAAATCTATCGTGGCAAAGTGAAGCTACTTATGTCGGGCATGGAAGGAAAAACAGCTGCAATTTGTGGTGCCGCAGCCCTGATTTGGGAACAACATCAATCTTAATCCCACGCTTACACAAGATTAACGTCAAAACTGATTTTGGTCATGTTTCTTCATGTGGTTACGGTGCAACTTTGTATCGTATTTGCAATCGTAAAACATGGTCGCTACCAACCGCTTTTTTAAGACCGTTGTTCTCTTCTTGAGCACCAGTATGTTCTATATGGTTTGGGCACAATATGAAAATGATGGTACAACTGATTCTTGGCTGTTGCTCAATGGTAATCATAAAATTCATTCAAATTGGACCGTTCCTACTGTAATGATACTACGGCATCACGATATGTTTGAAGCTTATGAATTCTCCTTCTTTCGTAGTGGCATAACGTATAGAAGTGGTGAAAAATCCACGCTGGGGACGGGCTTCGCTTATTTGGATGCAAACAGCTATCAACACAATGATGTCCCCGAAAAAGCCTCTCAATTCTGGTGGTACGCCGAATACAGTCATAAGCTAAACCTGAATCGCAATACGGTTTCACAAAGACTCCGACACGAAACCCGATGGATATCCACTCCAGACCGTAGTTATGTAAATCCAAGGGTGCGATACCGAATGCAATTCACCAAACCATTGAACAAATCATTTTATCTGAAAACCTTTAATGAAATCTTCCTGAATTTGGAAGGTCCCACCTTCAATCAAAACCGGTTTTATGTAGGAATGGGTCAAAAGATAGCGCCTGGAACCACCTTTGATATCGGATACCTCAAAAACCATTTTGCCAGCTCCCAACGCGATGTGCTGCGGATGAGCCTTTCTTTCAGAACCGATTTCACCAAAAAGGACAGAGTTGCCAGCCAAATTCCCTAATTACTTGATTACAAACCTGATAAGAATCATATTTTTCCTGCATGGTGGTCGCTACTTTAGTATCATTAAAGCAAAGCATTATGAAACCAAAGAAAAATCCATCCGCAGACATAGGAAGAAATAGCAGTCTATACTTTATGATTGGACTGAGCGCCGTGCTGTTTGTCACTTGGCAATCCTTCGAAATCAAAACCTATGAAAAAACCTCGGAGGTAATCGATGTGGTTCAAGTAATTGACAACATGGATGAGGAGGTTCCCATGACCCAAACCGTAATGACCACGCCACCCCCTCCACCCCCTTCGGCACCCGCTGTAATCGAAATCGTTGAAGATGTCGAGGACATCGAAGAAACCCTTATCGAAAGTACCGAGACCAACCAAGATGCATTTATAGAAGATGCCATTGTAAGAGTCGAGGAAGTAGTTGTGGAGGAAGAGGAAGAAGAGATTATCGTACCCTTTGCCGTGATTGAAAATGCTCCTGTTTTCCCGGGTTGTGAAACCTGCCCCACAGAAGAAGAGCGACGGGCGTGTTTCAACCAAAAAGTGCAACAACACATCAGGGAAAATTTGGTTTACCCCGAAGCTGCGCTTGAAATGCGAATTACCGGAAGGGTATTCTTGAAATTTGTAATTGATGCCAACGGACGCGTTTCGGGCATCCAAAAAAGAGGTCCCGACCGCTTGTTGGAAAATGAAGCCGAACGCATCATTGCTGCTTTACCAAAAATGAAACCTGGTATGCAAAGGGGAAAGCCAGCAAAAGTCAACTATAGTATCCCCATCAATTTTCAGGTACAATAAGTTGCAGTTCCTTCGGCATCTGACATTTATCATATTTTCCGGTTGAACCCCCGATTACTTTAGCAGTAAAATAAATTACATGTGCCATTTTGTAGAAAAATATAATGTCCCAGGACCGCGCTACACCAGCTATCCAACCGTTCCGTATTGGGACTTGGATTCCTTTTCGGGAAAAGCCTGGAAACAACGGGTTCAAAACGTCTTTCTTCAACGACAAAACGAGGGAATAGGACTGTATATCCATCTTCCGTTTTGTGAAAGCATGTGTACCTTTTGTGGTTGCCATAAGCGCATCACCAAACGCCATGAGGTGGAGTTGCCCTATATCCAATCTGTGCTCAAAGAATGGCGTTTGTATGTGGAACTTTTGGGCAAAAAACCCATTTTAAAAGAATTGCACTTGGGCGGTGGCACGCCTACCTTTTTTTCACCGGAAAATCTTGAACTTCTCATAAAAGGGATTCTGTATTATGCAGAAAAGGCAGAAGACCCCCACTACAGTTTTGAAGGCCATCCCAACAATACTACCAAACAACATTTACAAACCTTGTTCAATCTGGGTTTCAAAAGAGTTTGCTTCGGTGTACAAGATTATAGCAAAAAGGTACAACGCGCCATCAATCGTGTACAACCTTTTGAACATGTAGCTCAAGTTACCGATTGGGCCAGGGAAATCGGCTATACCTCAGTAGGACATGACATTATTTACGGATTGCCTTTTCAAACGGAAGATGACGTAAAGTATACTATTGAAAAGACAGTGCAGATTCGTCCAGACCGAATTGCGTTTTACAGCTATGCCCACGTTCCATGGCGCAAAGGAAATGGCCAACGAGGGTATCAAGATGAAGACCTCCCAAACGCCCAACAAAAAGATGAACAACGTAAACTTGGGAAAAGATTATTGTTGGCGGCAGGATATGAAGAGGTGGGCATGGACCATTTTGCTTTAGCCCAAGACGCCTTGACCCTGGCCAAAAATCTAGGAAAATTACACAGAAGTTTTATGGGGTACACCGAAAACCGAACAGCGCTTCAGCTAGGCCTTGGTGTCTCTAGTATTGGAGACTCGGGTAATGCGTTTGCCCAAAACGTAAAAAGTCTTGAGGAATACCAGAATCTGGTTTCGCATGATATTCTGCCTTTATCAAAAGGGCACCTTTTGAACCGTGAAGACGGTATCATTCGCAAACACATTCTACAGCTCATGTGCCAATTTGAAACTACATGGGATGATGACATAAAATCTTTGGAAAACTATCCCCAAATCTTAGAGCACTTACGCATGCTAGAGGCTGATGGATTGGTCACCCTGAACGGAAAAGGCTTGAAAGTAACCGCAACCGGAACAGCGTTCATTCGCAACATTTGCATGGCTTTTGACCTTCGGCTGCAGCAGAAATCTTTTGAGAGGAAGCTGTTTTCCATGACTGTTTAACCTAAAATTTTACCCATGAAAAGCATTATTGTACCTGTAGATTTTTCAGAACAATCCGAATATGCGTTAAAAGCTGCAGCCAAGTTGGCCAAGGCGAATGACGCCGAATTGTTCGTTTTGCACATGCTAGAACTTTCACCTTCGTTTATGAGCGAATCGGGCTTCGTTGCCCAAGAGCAGGTAGTACATCTTATCAAAATAGGTGAAGAACGCTTTAGTGAATTTTTGGACAAACCTTACCTAAAGGGCATCAAGGTCGTCCCTATCATCAAACACTATAAAGTATTTCAAGAGTTGGATGAGGTCGCTCAAAAACATGCGGCCGACCTCATCGTGATGGGCTCCCATGGCACCGATGGATTGGAAGAAATATTCATTGGTTCCAATACGGAACGCGTGGTACGAACCTCATCGGTTCCGGTTTTGGTCATCAAAGGAGATGTTGAAAAATTCTCCGTAGACCAGTTTGTTTTTGCGTGCGATTTCAAGGAAGAAAACATCAAATCGCTGAAACGCGCCCTTGAAATTGCCAAAATGTTGGACGTTGAACTCCATTTGGTATACATCAACACCCCGGATGATTTTTTAAGCACCGAAGATGCGAATCACAGAATCTCCAAGTTTTTGAACCTCGCCCAGATGGGTCTGGAAGTAGAGATTTACAACGACTATTCTGTGGAGAAAGGCATTTTGAACTATAGCGAAACCATTGGGGCTGATTTAATCGGAATACCTACGCATGGCCGCAGGGGATTGACCCACTTTTTTATGGGAAGTATTGGCGAAGATGTCGCAAACCATTCCAACATTCCGGTGGTCACTTTTAAAATTTAGTGGTTGGACTTTTTTATTTGGTTTTTATTTGCAAGTTCAGCGAAAAGGGAAGCGTAATGCTTCCCTTTTTTTGTGTTGGAAAAATCAACAAGATTGAAAACGCCTATAGGCCGCTTCCTCCAATTCCTCTTGAAAATCGGGATGTGCAATGGAAATCAAGGCTTTGGCCCGTTGTTGCAAGTTCTTTCCGAACAAATCGACCACTCCGTGTTCTGTAGCTACATAATGCACGTGCGCTCGGGTGGTGGTCACTCCAGCTCCCTCTTTCAGGAAAGGAACAATTTTAGTAACCCCCCGATGGGTAACTGAGGGCATTGCAAAAATAGGTTTGCCCCCTTGTGAAAGGGAAGCACCTCTGATAAAATCCATTTGCCCTCCTACCCCAGAAAACTGTCGGCTTCCTATAGTATCCGCACAGACTTGCCCTGTCAAATCGATTTCGATGGCGCTGTTGATAGCGGTCACTTTGGGGTTTTTACGGATTTTGGCCGTGTCATTGGTATAAGCAGCCTCCCTAAAATCACAAACCGGATTATCATCAATAAAATCATACAACGCCTGGGAACCTACCGCAAAACAACTCACAATCTTACCTTGCTTTACTTGTTTTTCCTCCCCTGTAATTACCCCACTTTTGACCAACGGCAGAATTCCATCAGAAAACATTTCGGTATGGATACCCAACCTTCGGTGTCCGGTCAAATTGGATAAAACCGCATTGGGAATGTTTCCAATACCCATCTGAAGGGTGGCCCCATCTTCAATCAAGGACGCCACATTTTGCCCAATTTGATGTTCCGTTGGCGTAATGGTCGCAGGTTCATGCAAATGAATGGGATGGTCAATTTCGATGGCCAAATCAATCTGGTTTACGTGAATAATGCCATCGCCATGAGAGCGCGGTACTTGAGGATTGATTTGCGCCACTACTTTTTTTGCCATTTCAATAGCTGGGAGTGTCACATCCACAGAGACGCCCAAAGAGCAATACCCATGCTTGTCAGGTGGTGAAACTTGGATAAAAGCCACATCCAAGGGCAAGATACCACGACGAAACAACAGATGAATTTCACTCAAGAAAATAGGAACATAATCCCCCCGAAGCCCATTGACATATTTCCGGACATTACCCCCAACAAACATACTGTTCATTGCGAAACTTTGGCTATACGGTTCTTGGGTATACTTCGCATTTCCTTCAGTGTGGATGGAAACGATTTCCACCTTATCCAATTCTTGGTAGCGGTCGCATAAGGCGTCAATGAGTTCATTGGGCGTCATAGCCGCGCCTTGAAAGAAAACGCGATTTCCAGATTGCACGAGTTCAACGGCTTCTGGCGCAGTAGTAATTTTCATGATTTCACGTTAGGGTTGATGACATTCGATTTGTGCCGTAACTTGGGCGTTTTGTTGCAACTTGGGTGATAAATAGGGAATTCCGAGTCCCAAACCACGAATGATGAACAAAGCGCCCATAACACCTATAAAAATCGGGATAAATCTGTTGAATCCCATCTTAAAATTGCGTTGAAACCACCCTTTGGAGAATACTACTGCAGACATCAAGGGAACGGTTCCGAATCCGAACAGCACCATGTAGAGGGTGGCACCCCATTGACTTTGGATTGCTAGTGCAGCCAAAATCGCCATATAAACCAACCCGCATGGTAAAAGTCCGTTCAAAAAACCTATGGTAAGAAAGGTGTCTGCTGTCTTTTTTTTGAGTTCCGTACCCAAGGCACTTCGTAGTTTTATAATCCAGCGCTGCCAAGGCTTGAAAGCTTTGTGAAAAATGTTTGCTGTAGAAGGGAAAAATGCCAAGATAACCATGACTATTCCCACGCTAATAGATAGTTTTTGTTGTAAGCCAAAGAGTTCCAAACTCTTTCCCAATAGCCCAAAAATTAACCCCAAAAAAGCATAGGCCAATATTCGCCCAAAATGATACAGAGCCAATTGCCCGGTTTTCTTGGTAGATGACGTTTGGTCCAACGGCAGCATAAAGGCAATAGGACCACACATACCCAAGCAGTGCAAGCTTCCCAAAAAACCCAAAACCAACGCTGACCAAATCATGGGTTATAGGTGATTTTGTGTTTGTTCAAAAAGGTATCACCCTGATATGACCAGGTAATGGCAATGTCCCAGCGACCGTCCACCAAGCGGTTGTCAGGTACGAGCAAATGTGTGTTGGACAAACTTATGGGTAAGTCAAAATCCAATTGCTTGTTAGACGGTCTGTAAAGGGACACTTTTCCAGTGATTTGTTTAGGATTGAATTGTTCAGGGAAATAAATGACCAACCCTTTTTCATGTTGTGCCACCCGGACTTCAATATTTTTATGAGATGCTTTTTCGGCGGCATCGATTTCATTTTGATACGATAATTCCTTCTTGTAATAATCCGGAGTTACCAAGTCGTGGTTGGCGCGGTCGTCCGTTGCCATCCGAACCACGAAATAGAGAATAAACCCGATGAAGGCGATAAATGCGATTACAATTCCTTTTCCCCAATGCATAGTCATCTGTTTTAATTGTAGCTTCTTGGTGCCAAAAATTTGGTGAACGTGGTTTCGATGAGTTCCTCCCCACTATACACGCCAATTTTAAGTTCGTCCTTATCACCGGTTAAAGCTGAGTTGTTGATTTCTATAAACAAAGTTCCTTCCGCAAGCTGCTCTGCACCCACTTTGAAATTATCTTGGGAAACCAAAATAATTGACCCTTTATGGGAGAGGAGTTTAAAGGACACTTTCTCAATATCGTTTGTGGTTTTGTTTACCAACTTATACGTGTACACATTACTGATAATGTTGTTTTCCTTACGTTGGTACAATTGCCCAGGTAGTCTAAGAATATTGGCCTCCAATTCACTGCGCAAGAACAACATCCCTACCAATACTCCTGTAAGGATGGTCAACACAGCTGTATACCCCTTCATTCTAGGTGTGAAAGTGAACTTCTCTTTCTTGATAATTTCATTTTCGCTCGCATAGCGGATGAGTCCTTTCGGTTTTTGAATGCTTTCCATAATATGGTCGCATTCATCTATACAAGCCGTGCAGTTCACGCATTCCAATTGGGTACCGTTGCGAATGTCTATCCCGGTGGGACATACATTAACGCATTGGAAACAATCGATGCAATCTCCATGACCCAGTGCTTCCCGGTCTTCATTCTTCCGGAATTTTTTTCGCCCCGAACTACCTTCTCCCCTTTTATGGTCGTATGCGACTACAATGGACTTGTCATCCAGCAAAACCCCTTGAAGTCTTCCGTAGGGGCAAGCGATGATACAAACCTGCTCCCGGAACCATGCAAAAACAAAGTAGAAAACAGCAGTAAAAATCAATAAAGGAACTATGGTAGAAAGGTGGGCCATTGGACCATCTTGAATGTACCGCAGCAGTTTTTCACTCCCGATGAGATAGGCCAGAAAAACATTGGCTATGAGAAAGGAAATCAAAAAGAAGATGCTCCATTTCAACAATCGTTTTCTGATTTTCTTCCCTGTCCAAGGCGCTTTGTCCAGACGCATTTGGGCACCTCGGTCACCATCAATCCAATACTCGATTCGGCGAAAAACCATCTCCATGAAAATGGTTTGTGGACAAAACCATCCGCAGAAAATTCTTCCATAGGCTACAGTGAACAGTGCGATGAAAATCACCCCGGCAATCATGGAAATTACCACCAAATGGAAATCTTGCGGCCAAAAGGGAAACCCGAAAATATTAAAGCGTCGTTCCAGCACATTGAACATCAAAAACTGATGGCCATTGATTTTGACAAAAGGTGCAGAAAATAGAAACAGTAGAAGCGCATAACTGACGTACTTCCGATACTCGAAGAAACGGCCTTTGGGTTTTTTAGGATAAATCCATGCCCGCTTTCCCTCTTCATTTATCGTCCCTATGGAATCCCTAAAGTTCTCTTCCATTACATTTCGGATTGCTGTTCTAGACCTTCAAATACTTTGAAGAGTATTTAATAACCGTTCATGACCAAATCCGTAGAATCCTTTTCTTGTTGGACAGGAGGTATGGTTTCTTTTGGGGTTGGTTCGGCATCTGGGTCAATCCAGATTTCACCTTGGTGGGAACCACACCGGCTAGTCCTAAGGAAGCAGAAGGTGAAATC
>JBCBCH010000090.1:0-8318 GCA_038530835.1 Bacteroidota bacterium
TGTTTGGCTTGTTCTTCTGTGATACCTATCATCGACACTTCAGGCACTGTGTAAATTCCGTAAGGAAATACCTCGGCCAAGGCGTGCAAGTCTCCGGTATCGAACATATGGGTAATGGCCACCCTCCCTTGTTCCATGCTAGTGCTTGCCAAAGCAGGAAAGCCAATAACATCCCCAACAGCGTAAATATGTGGGATATTGGTTTGGTACTTTTCATTGACCACTATGGTTTCACGTTTTCCGGTTTCCAGCCCTATTCCTTCACAATTCAATCCTTTTATGGAACCGCTTCGTCCAGCTGCAAAAAGAAACATATCCACTTTTAGGGTTTCACCTGTTTTCAAGGTTAATCGCAAGGGTTCGTTCTCGTCTTCAGGTACTTCAAAATCAGTAATGGAATTATTGAAGAGGATATGAATCCCTTTTTTATCCATTTGTTCCACCAGTGCTTGAGAAATTTCCGAATCCAAGAATCCCAAAATTTTATCTCGGTCGTTCACCAAATAGGTTTTAACGCCCATGGCGCCAAAAATGGTTGTGTACTCACATCCAATGACACCTGCGCCTAAAACACAAATGGATTTTGGGAATCGTTTGATGTTCAAAATACTATCGGAATCGTGTACCCTTTTGTTATCGAAAGGAATATTCGAGGGCTGATAGGGATAGGACCCCGTGGCAATAAGAATATGTTCGCCTTCGATAACCTCTTCCAACTCCCCATCAATTATAACTTGATGTTCATTTACGAAACGGGCAAAACCTTGAAAAATGGTAATTCCGTGATTCTCCAAGTTAAATTCCACGGTTTTTCCCATTTGGTCGACCACAACTTCCTTGCGGTACAAAAAATCTTGTACCCCCGTTTTGCGGCCAATTTTTTTATCAATGCCAAAAACTCCCTTTTGGTAAATCCCAGAAAGATAAAGGGCCGTTTCCTTAAGGGTTTTGGAAGGCAAGGTACCCGTTTGCACTCCTGCGCCTCCATATTTTTCTTCTTTTTCCACCAGCGCTACCTTGTAGCCAAAGTAAGCGGCCTTCACCGCAGCTTTTTCTCCCGCCGGGCCAGATCCAATTACTATCAGGTCAAACTTTTTCATTTTATGTTATTTCGTCAACATTTGGGTTACTTCATCCCAGGTGTCCCCTTTTTTCTGCAAATAGTTTTGGCATCTTTCATAAAAAATCTTCACTGCTTTGTCTTTGGGATACTGCTGTAACAAAACTGAGAAAAGCCCAGTAGCTTCTTCAATTTTCCCATTCCTTACCAATTCCACGGCGGCTTTGTAGTCTTCGAGATAGCTCAATTTCTCTGTTTCCCGTTTTGATAAAAACTCATAAACTTGAACGGTTTTTGTTTTGCCCTTGACCCGAACACTATCCAAAAAACGGTAGTTAAACTTTTTGGCATGCTTTAGCTTGTTCAAAGTTGAATCCGTTCCCAAAATATTAGCCCCGTAGTATTTGTTGAGCCCTTCAATTCGTGCCGCGGTATTCACTGCATCTGAAATAACAGTGGTTTCCAAACGGTTTTTGTGTCCTATCGTACCCAAAATCAAGTCACCAGTATGAATACCCGTCCCTATTTGAATTTTGGGTCTACCTTTTTCAAGTTGGATTTGATTGAACTGTTCCAGAAAATCATAAAACTCCAATACGGTTACTAAGGCGGCATCTGGTTTTTTGGGAAAAAGGGCCATTACCGAATCCCCTATAAATTTGTCAATGAACCCACCATGCTTTTGAATAATGGGGACGATACCACTCAAGTAGGTGTTGATAAAATCAAAGTTCTCTTGAGGGGTCAGGGATTCCGAGATCTGAGTAAACTCCCTAATGTCCGTAAAAATGACTGTCATTTCCCGCTCAACATGGTCCCCTAGCTGAATGTCCTCAATACCCTTTTTACCTAGATGATCTAAAAACTCATCGGGCACAAAACGGCTATTGGCCTTGCTTAGACGCCTTAATCTGCTGTTGGCACTTGCGAGTTCGGCGGTACGCTCGTCCACTTTTTGCTTGAAGAATTTTAAGCGGTTGATGACTTCATCTTTCAAATAAGAAAAGTTCTGGGTTAGGCTGCCAATTTCATCCTTGGTTCGAATGACAGGATGTTCGGTTTCAAGGGTAAAGTTGCTATCTACAAATTGGGTGATGTGTTCCGTGAGCTCTGTCAGCGGTTGCGTAATCCTTTTGGCAATCAAAGCACTTAAAAAAGCACTGAAAACAAAAAGTGCAATTCCCAAGCTCAAATAAATCCAAGTTAACTTATTGAACTCCTTTTTTGCCCAAAGCTGGGCACTTTGCACAATGTTTCCAAAGGCGCTTTCCGCCAAGGCGATACGTTCATCCAATTGTTTTTTTGCCCCGGTATTATCTTTTATACCAATGATTTTGTCCAAAGCGACCATCTGAAGAAATTTTGCTTCGTAATTCTCCAATCGACTTAGAATGGTATCCTTCCGGATTTGCGATATTCTCTGGTTATCTTTCAGTTTTTTTTGGATGTCTCCTACCAATTCTCTGAACTTATCCACATAAGATGCTTCATTTCGAATGATGTAATCCTTTTCATGTCGGCGTAGTGACAAGACTTTTTCGGTTGGAATTTCACGAGTCTGCTCTAACCAATGGGCATCTTTTCGCATATCGCCTTCCAAACTAAAATCCTTGAATCCGCGAATCTTTACCTGTTTGGTCAAATACAGAAAAACCGAATCAATTTGATGGATCTCCTGCTTTATATCCAAGATTCGTTTTCGAAGTTTTTTTTCATTTGAAAAATCCGCACTGTCCAAGTAAGCGGTGGTGGAATCCATTTGAACCTTGTAACGTTCGAGATAAGCACTTTGTTCCGTTTCAAAGAAAACCGGGTTCTTGGTTTCGTAACTAAAAAAGTCTTGTTGAATCTTCTCACTCTTCAACATGTGCACGTAGGCCTGCTCGATGAACTCGGTTTTTTCCTGTATACTTTCTCGCTTTACCAAATAAAGCGAGGACAACAGGATACTAAGCACCCCGAAACCGATAAAGACCAGAAACCAAAATAGCAGTCTATTTCTAAACGTCCTGAACATAAACGAAAAGACAGTGAATAGGTTTTAAGAAAGGTAGAGTTTCTTTCAAAGCCTCAAGTTAAGGCTACATTAACAATTAGGTAAAACCCAACCGAAAGCTTATCTTAATCCCATGGGGTTTGTGATTATCTTGGTCGCTCATTGGGTTGGAGACTACGCTTTCCAAACCACTAAAATGGCTACACAAAAAAGCGCTCAATTCCAATGGCTCTTGCTACATGTCGCGGTGTACACCAGTATTCTTTTCGTATTTGTTTTGTGGGTGTTTCCGCTAGAAACTGCGCTCTTGTACACAGTTGTCAATGGAGTGCTCCATTTGGCAACTGATTTTATTACTAGTAAAGTTGCGGCAAAATATCAGGACAGACCTCGTATTTTCTATCCTATACTGGGTTTTGACCAAATGGTACATGGCCTTTGTCTTTACCTCACCTTTCTTGAACCCAATTTACTGCTAAGTATATAAAACCATTTAAGAATGGGAGCAGTAGGTTTTACTTATTTAACTCCAGCTTCTCGGCAAAGTAGTCGCAAAAATCTTTCATGGTGGCGGTCATCTTCTCGTCTTGCGTGGCGCGCATAAAGGTATCCGACATGGTCACCAAAGTTTGATGAAAAAAGACTTTCATCTCGTCAACCGGCATGTCCTTTGTCCAAAGATCAATTTTCAAAGATTCTTGGTTTTGGCTATCCCAAACCGAGAGCATCATCGCCTTGGCTTGTTCGTTTTCAATACCACCATCCTGCGCCGACCAATGCAATTCTTCCGGAACTCGATTCTCATCAAGACCAACCGTTAGTTTTATTTCTGAAGTATGTTTTACCGCCATGTTATCGTTTAGGTTTGTAGTTTGATTGCTTCAAGATTTCATCTGCGGGTAAATCAAGTACCTCCTGAAGCGTTAAGGATTCATTTTTTGCAACAAAAGCGCGCACGATTTGCCAACCTAAAAATCTACCCAAGCGTCCGGGTGATTGATTGTCCAAAGCCAACCTGAATTTAGAAAATGGTGCTGGGTCCAAAAATCGGGCATCCAAGGCTGCATTGGTGCTATACAATAGTTCATTCTCTATAAAATACCGCCAAATCTGCTCTTCATTGGCGTACGCCCAATCCAGTTCTTCCGGTACATATCCTATCTTTTGCGCATCTGACAGCTGTGGAACCAATTTATCTTTTAGATAAAGTAGCTTGCCATAGTAGACCATCTTTGCCAAAAAAGTTCGCCCTCTTGGCACACGAACTACTTTTCTTGAAAAAGTGCCCGCCACATCCGACACCAAATATGTTTTATCCAATCCTTTGGCGATATACCGTGGTACACTTTGGTAAAACTTATGGTTGGCCCCCAAATAATTATCCAATCCCAAAAGCAAAAGGGTATCTGCTAGAATCACCCGATTTTCATAGTTGACATCGGATGTCAAGGTTACCACTTTTGGAACTGTTTCTCCGGGGAAATAATAGGTTACATGTTTGTAAAAATCTTCCAAGGCCAAGGAAGTTTCATCAAAAGTGCCAAATGCCTTGTCTACCTCCTGGGCAATTTCTAGCTGAAGGGTATCCTGAAGCTTGTTTATCCAAATACTGTCTGGATATTGGGCTGGAAACAAATAAGGGTACTTCACCTTTAATTCGGGAAGCTTTTCCGGAGGAGTGGTTGCAAAATCCCGGTCAAATCGCGCAACGGAGAGATTGACCTCCAATGCATTGATTTTTTTCTCGGTTTCATCCCCTTTTTTACATCCTTTAACCATAAAACCTAACCACAGGACCAAAATGATGGATATTAGCGTTCGGAAGAATTTAGATAACCGCTTCATTATTAAGACAACACCCTTTAAATTTACGGTGGACAAAGGTATAGTATTTGAACAAAAAGATAAGATCATGCAAACAGAAAAGGTTATCACATACATCGTAGATTGGTTAAAGGATTATGCAACTTCGGCAAAAATGAATGGTTTTGTGGTTGGGGTTTCCGGGGGAATTGATTCGGCCGTTACTTCTACCCTTTGTGCCAAAACCGGATTGGACGTCTTGTGTTTGGAGATGCCCATCCATCAAGGCGAGAACCAAGTAACACGTGCCGACCGCCATATTGATTGGTTGCAAGAGAACTTTTCCAATGTCAAAAGACAACCCGTTATTCTTACCCCTGTTTTTGACAGTCTTGTTGAAGCTTTGCCTCCCGTCGAGGATGAAGAAGAACGATTTATGTCGTTGGCCAACACGCGTGCCCGACTTCGCATGACTACACTGTATTATTTTGCAGCGTTAAAAAAATACTTGGTTGCGGGAACCGGAAACAAGGTCGAAGATTTTGGCGTAGGCTTTTATACCAAATATGGAGATGGCGGGGTGGATTTAAGTCCGATTGCAGACTTGTTAAAGACTGAAGTTTATGCTTTAGGTGCCTCGCTTGGCGTAAATCAGGATATTATGGACGCTGCACCAACGGATGGCCTCTGGGGCGACTCCAGAACGGACGAGGAACAGATTGGGGCTAGCTATCCGGAGTTGGAATGGGCCATGGCCATGGACGCTGAAGGCAAGACTCTCACTGACTTTAACGGGAGAGAGCAAGAAGTGTTTGGAATCTATAAACAGTTCAATTCTGCCAATATGCATAAGATGATTCCTATACCTGTATGCGAAATTCCTGAGGACTTAAAGTAGCTTTTTGTCTGAAAAAACCCAGCGGTGGACGAAAAAAACCCCAGAAATTTTAAGGTTTTAAGAAAAAAATCACATTTTTACGTCAGCAAATAGTTAACTTGCCCGCACGCCGTGTAAGTAAATAAGTACTAAACAGTTTTAACTGTTTAATTTAATCCAAACCAAATGATAAAAGTATTAATTGCTGACAACCACCCCATAGTTCGTCTTGGCATCAAAACCGTCGTAGAAACCAGCGCTGACATGGAAGTCATCGCCGACGTAGCCACTACAGCCGAACTGTTTGAAGTATTGGAGAAAGTCACGCCAGATGTTGTCATGTTGGAGATGGATATTCCTGAAATGAATGGGATAGCCGCTCTACGTGCATTGAAGCAAGATTTTCCCGACGTAAAGACGCTGATGTACAGCGGACAATCTGAAGATGTTTATGCCTTGAGTACCATTAGAGCCGGTGCTTTTGGATACCTTTCCAAAACTGCCGACTTGGATTACATTATTTCCGCAGTACGTAAGGTAGCCGAGGGAAACATGTTCATAACCAACGAACTAGCGCAAAGACTAGCCTTTGATGAAGGCACCCAAAAACCAAGAAGATTCTTTAGAAAGCTTTCTTCGAGAGAAGTAGAGGTGCTTAAACTATTGGCCAGTGGCAAAAGAAACAAAGAGGTTGCTGAAGGACTTAATCTCAATGAGAAAACCGTAAGTACTTACAAAGCCCGTTTGATGAAAAAATTGAACGTGGATAACCTTGTAGATTTATTGCAACAAGCAAAGGCACTAGAGCTTTACTAAATACTCCAACCTTAAGGGAAGCCCAATATCGACAGATGTTGGGCTATTTTTATGCCAAAACCCGATTGAGTTTGGCATTTAAAAGTTTGTTCAATTGTAAATAGTTTACAATCTCTTCCAAAACCTCTTCGTTGCCAAAAGCCTGGTCTTTAGTTCGTTCTTGCAATTCGTTGATACGAGCCTTGATGAGATTGCATCGAAATGTTAGGATTGTTTCCCCTACCAATTGCGCCACACCGTATTCTTTTCCTTTAGGATAAATGTCTTTGCGTTCCCAATCATGCAGTTCGTAGCGCTCCTCCTCCATTAATATATTGGATACATCGTTCACCAACGACTGGTCTAGGGAATCCAAAAAGCTCTTTAGGCTAAATTCGGGTGTCTCATTCAACGATTCTATTAAAGTGTAGTACAATTTCCGAAACCGCTCGTTCGTCAATTCGATTTCATCTTCCTGTAAATCGAGATATATTTTTTCATACACCTTTGACTCGGTTTTTTCGGGTTCCAAAACCAATTCACCTTCTTCGTTTTCTTTGAGGATTAAATCTTCAAATTCTTGTTTTTGAGGACCATACAGCAACAAAACCTCGATAATCTTCCGCTCCAATTCATATTGAACGTCTACTTTTTCGGCAACCGGGTCTGGTTTTACGACCTCAAAGGCTTTTTGTTCTTGTTTTTGCCTTTTTTGTGCCTCAACCCGGGTCTTTTTGTCAATTTGGGCCAGCGTATTATACAGTACATCTTCCGAAATTTGCATCATGGAAGCACATTCTTGAATGTATACCTCCTTTTTGATTTGGTCTGGAATCTTACTAATGCTTCCGACTATATCACGGATGGTTTCTGCCCGTTTGATAGGGTCACCCGCAGCTTCTTTCGTTAATAGCGACGTTTTGAACTGAATGAAATCCTTTGCATTTTCTTGCAAATAGGCCACCACCTCCTCATAGGAATTGTTTTTGGCAAAACTATCCGGGTCTTCGCCTGTCGGGAATGTACAGACCTTCACGTTCATTCCCTGTTCCAAAATCAAGTCCACGCCTCGTAAGGAAGCGCGCAACCCAGCAGCGTCTCCATCGAACAACACCGTAATGTTCTTGGTCAACCTATGAATTAAGCGAATCTGCTCGGGAGTCAGAGCGGTTCCGCTACTGGATACCACGTTTTGAATACCTCGTTGGTACAACTGAATCACATCGGTGTACCCTTCCACCAAATAACAATTGTCTTCTTTGGCAATGGCTTGTTTGGCATAATAAATCCCGTAAAGCACCTTGCTTTTATGGTAGATATCACTTTCAGGTGAATTCAGGTATTTCGCCGCTTTTTTGTCGTTGGTAAGGATTCGTCCGCCAAAACCCAAAACCCGTCCGCTCATCGAGTGGATAGGGAACATCACCCGCCCTTTAAAGCGGTCAAATGTTTTTCGTGTACCATCGTTTTGTGGTTTAACAATCGTCAAACCGGTTTTCTCCAAAAATTCGAGTTGGTAGGATTTTCCCAAAGCTTCTTTAGTAAAAGCCTCCCACTGGTCCAAACTATAGCCTAGTCCAAATTTCTTAATGGTATTTTCGCTGAACCCTCGTTCCTTAAAGTAGGTCAACCCAATTGCCTTGCCTGGTTCGGTATTCCAGAGGGTATTTTCAAAATATTTTTGGGCGTATTCCGAAACGAGATACATACTCTCCCGCTCACTGGCCTGTTCCTTTTCAGCATCCGTCTGTTCCGTTTCCTCAACCTCAATATTGTATTTTTTGGCC
>JBCBCH010000091.1:0-8279 GCA_038530835.1 Bacteroidota bacterium
GAAATTCTCGGGGTTCACGTTACGTACGAACTCAACATTCAATAATTCAATATTGTGCTTTACCAAAAGGGTAGGAGACCAATTGTACGAAAGAATAGAGTTAAAAGTTACTTTGTCAAGACCAATATTGAATTATTGAATGTTGAGTTCGTACGTAACGTGAACCCCGAGAATTTCTTTAACGTTTATGGAAATACTTATGCACGATTGGATGCTATAGCGGATGACTTTGAAGACAATCCCGATTTTGCCACATTCTATGATGAAACCGAGTTCCCTGATTTGGATGATGATACCGAACTGGATTTGTTGATTCCCAATGGAACGGATGATTTTATCACGGCAGTTTTAGCAGATGGATTTGATACTGACGAAGAAACGCGTAACCAGGTACGAAGTATTGATGAACGCCAAGAGCGTTTAACCGAGAATAACTTAATTTTTGCGAGTAGTTATACCTTCACAAAGACGAACAAAACAGATATAAGCGACAATAATTTTTACCAATTACGCTTAAAATTGGAAAGTGCTGGTAATATCCTTTCCCTCATGTCGGGAATTGTTCCTTATAATGAAGACCCAGATGGTCAGCTCTTGGTTTTTAGCGTACCTTTTTCGCAATACATCAAACCTGAGATTGATTTTATCAAACACTGGCCCGTTGGTGGGTCAAAGGTTCTTGCGTTTCGCAGTTTTATTGGTATGGCGGTACCTTACGGAAACTCCACGAACATACCCTTTGTACGTAGTTACTTTGCCGGAGGTTCCAATGACAACAGAGCTTGGAATGCGTATGAGCTAGGTCCAGGAAGTACGAGTAACGTCAACGACTTCAACGAAGCAAACTTAAAACTGGCGTTCAATTTCGAATATCGCTTTCCTATTGCTGGGGATGTGAAGGGTGCCCTTTTTGCCGATGCGGGCAACATTTGGAATGTTTTTGACGATGAGGACAATCCCGATGCTATCTTCTCTGGATTCGAGTCCTTGCAAGATTTGGCCCTGGGTACCGGCATGGGCCTCCGATACGACTTCAGTTATTTCGTTTTTCGTTTAGATTTGGGCTTCAAGACCTACAACCCTGCGGAAGAAGCGTCAAAGCGTTGGTTTCGTGATTACAACTTCAGAAATGCGGTCTTTAACGTCGGTATCAATTATCCATTCTAGAGTAAATTATTTATTACTTTTGTGGCCTAATTAAATCCGTAACTAACTAAATCATGTCCCATACAATCAAGCCCGGTGTTGCTACTGGAGACGAAGTACAAGCTATATTTAATCATGCCAAAGCGAACAGTTACGCCTTACCCGCGGTAAACGTAATTGGCACCAACTCCATGAACGCCGTCATGGAAACTGCGGCGGAGTTGAACGCTCCGGTCATCGTACAATTTTCGAACGGTGGTGCACAATTCAATGCCGGTAAAGGCCTTTCCAATGAAAACCAACGCAGTTCGGTTATCGGTGCTGTTTCCGGAGCGCATCACGTACATCAGTTGGCAGAAGCCTATGGTGCAACCGTGATTTTGCATACCGACCACTGTGCCAAAAAACTATTGCCTTGGATGGATGGCATGTTGGACGCCAACGAAGCACACTTCAAAGCCACTGGAAAGTCATTGTTCAGTTCACACATGATTGACCTTTCGGAAGAGCCGATTGAAGAAAACATTGAAATCTGTAAAAACTATTTGGAGCGTATGTCCAAAATGGGCATGACCTTGGAAATTGAATTGGGCGTAACTGGTGGTGAAGAAGATGGGGTAGATAATACCGATATAGATGATTCCAAACTATACACCCAGCCCGAAGAGGTAGCCTACGCATACGAAGAACTTTCTAAAGTGAGTCCTAAGTTTACTGTGGCAGCGGCTTTTGGAAATGTTCACGGGGTTTACAAACCAGGAAACGTGAAGCTCACCCCAAAAATCTTGAAAAATTCCCAAGAATTTGTGGCCAACAAATTCGGTGTAGAACACAATCACATTGATTTCGTATTCCACGGTGGCTCTGGTTCTACTCTCGAAGAAATCAGGGAAGCCATTGGATACGGGGTTATCAAAATGAACATCGATACGGATTTGCAATATGCCTTCCTTTCGGGAGTTCGTGATTACGTTCAAGGAAAATCAGGATATCTTCAGGCTCAAATCGGTAATCCTGACGGGGCCGACCAACCCAACAAAAAGTTTTACGACCCCCGTGTATGGTTGCGAGAGGGAGAAAAGTCCTTCGTTGACCGTTTGAAAAAAGCGTTTGAAGATTTGAATAACGTAAACACCCTTTAATAACCCAAAAGAACCCCCCTATGTCATCTTGGTTTAAAAGAAAGGAAAAGGGCATTCAAACTGCCACCGAAGAAAAGAAAGACACGCCGAAGGGTTTATGGTACAAATCCCCCACCGGAAAAATTGTTGAGTCCGAAGAACTGGCCAAAAACTTTTATGTCAGCCCTGAAGACGACTATCATGTTCGCATAGGAAGCAAAGAATATTTCGAAATCTTATTTGACGACAACAAGTTCAAGGAATTGGACGATAAATTGTCTTCAAAGGACCCACTTCGCTTTATCGACACCAAAAAATACTCTGAACGTTTAAAGGCAGCCCAACAGAAAACAGGCCTGAAAGATGCCGTGCGCACTGCGATTGGTAAATCCATGGGCAAGGATTTGGTCATCGCCTGTATGGATTTCTCATTTATTGGAGGCTCCATGGGGAGTGTTGTAGGTGAAAAGATTGCTCGAGCGATTGACGTAGCGAAAAGAAGAAAGGTACCTTTTTTGATGATTTCCAAATCAGGTGGTGCCAGAATGATGGAAGCCGCTTTGTCCTTAATGCAGTTGGCGAAGACTTCTGCAAAATTGGCGCAATTGGCAGAAGCGAAGATTCCATACATTTCATTGTGTACTGACCCTACCACCGGAGGAACCACCGCTTCGTATGCCATGCTTGGTGATATCAACATCTCTGAACCTGGTGCACTAATTGGATTCGCTGGACCCCGTGTCGTAAAAGACACTACCGGAAAAGACCTTCCGGAAGGTTTCCAAACATCAGAATTCGTAAAAGAACATGGCTTTTTGGATTTCATCTCGCACCGAAGGGACATGAAAAAGAAAATCAACCTCTACATTGATTTGATAACGAATCAACCGGTTCGAAACTAAAAAAAGCCTGCATCACTGCAGGCTTTTTCGTGTAAACCAAAAACCAAACTATTTCAAAAATCTTCTAAGGAAGACTTCGGTTTCCGTGCCATCGGGTTGGGTTAAAGTCCCTTTGGCATCACAACTTCCATCACCAAAATCTAAGGTGGCGGTGTTGTCGTTTCTTGAGATTTTCAAAACACCGCTTACGATGAATCGGCAGGACAATTCTCTACGCAATGGGGTAGTAACTTCTTTTACGAAGACATTGCCCAATCTACCAATGTAGGTTCTTTTTCCAGTGATTAGGAAAACATTGTCTCCCCAAAAACCACTGCCATAGCCTTCAATCCACTCACGGGTGCGTGTTCCAGTGAAGGAAGCCGTATCGCCATTGGGCCATGTAGCATTAAATTCGGAAGTGACGGTACCTTGCGGATTTCCATTTTCGTTGGAACGCAAACGCAATACACTTGCAGAACCTTCCACAGCTACACTGTTGAAGGTAAAGTTTTCCAAAGTCAACGAAATCGATTTGGAGGCAACGGTCATATCCTTGGCATAGTTCAATTTGATGATACCACTCAATACATTTCCATTGGGAAGTTCACATCCTTCACCGAAATCAATGATTTTCTCTCTTGTAAATTCGGTGACCGTTGTGGTAATAACCACACATTCGGGCAAATAATCTGAGCGGTAATCGCCCTTAGCAGTAGTAGAAATTTCGTCCGAGGCATATACATCTTCGGCAATGCTAGAGATTTCTTCTGTAATCAATTCAGATTCGTCGCTCACTTGTAGTTCCGCAACGGAAATCACCTCATCTGAGGCAATTTCGGTACTGGCATCTTCTTCATTGGTACAAGATGTTACGGTCAATAAAGAAAGCCCTAGTACCCATGGGGCCATTTTGGTAAAGTTCATTTGCTTGAGACTCTTTTTCATGATGATTGAAATTTTAGGATTTGGTTCTATGACCGTCACTTTTCCAAAAGGTTTAAATCGATGAAAAAATTTTTTAGCTCAAAAAAAGAATTATCTTTGCACGCTGATTGACAATCAATCAAATACATAAAAATCATTTAAATAATATTGGAATGTATTTATCTAAAGAAGCAAAGGCCGACATTTTCAAAAAACACGGCGGTTCAGAAACAAACACGGGTTCTACCGAAGGGCAAATAGCGCTTTTCACATATAGAATCAACCACCTTACCCAACACTTGAAAAAAAACCATAAAGATTTCGCTACTGAGCGTTCTTTGGTAAAGTTGGTAGGGAAAAGAAGAAGTCTTCTCGATTACTTAAAGAAAAAGGATATCCAGAAGTATCGTACCCTAATTAAAGAATTGGGTATTCGTAAATAAAACATTGGGGAGGCTTGCCTCCCCTTTATTTTTGGCCATTTTTTGGCCACCTCGGTTCGGATGCATACCATCCAACCAACATAAAAAGCTGCATTTCAGTTTTTCATTGGTCAACACAACAACACAACCCGACCGTCCGGAAGACGGTAGACCAAATGTTTAACGGCCCGTTCAAACAACGGGTAAGATTTATTTTATGATTCCAAAAACTTTTAAAGAGGTCATTGACCTTGGTGACGGTAGGGAAATCTCTATCGAAACCGGAAAATTGGCCAAACAGGCCCATGGTTCTGTTGTGGTTCAATCTGGCAAGTGTATGTTATTATGTACAGTTGTCTCAAATTACAAACAAAGTGATGTCGACTTTCTGCCACTAACGGTAGATTATCGGGAAAAATTCGCGGCAGCTGGGCGTTATCCCGGAGGTTTTTTCAAACGTGAAGCAAGACCCAGCGATGGAGAGGTGCTAACCATGCGTTTGGTAGACCGAGTACTACGTCCGCTTTTCCCAAAAGATTATCACGCTGAAACCCAGGTGATGATTCAGTTGATGTCGCATGACGAAAACGTTATGCCTGACGCCATGGCAGGACTAGCTGCATCTGCCGCAATCCAACTTTCCGATTTTCCATTTGAATGTGCAATTTCAGAGGTTCGCGTAGGCCGTGTCAATGGAGAATTGATTATCAATCCAACCAGAGCCCAGCTACAAGAATCCGATATCGATATGGTTATTGGGGCATCAGCCGATTCTGTAATGATGGTTGAAGGTGAAATGGATGAAATCTCAGAAGATGAGATGGTCGAAGCCATCAAGTTTGCCCACGAAGCCATTAAAGTACAGTGCGAGGCACAATTGAAACTTGCTGAAGCCTTTGGTAAAAAAGAAGTCCGCGAGTATGATCCTGAAAGCGCTGATGAAGAACTTGAGAAAAAAGTGCATGAGCTTACCTATGATAAAGTGTATGCCATCGCCAAAGCAGGTTCCGCAAAACATGAGCGTAGTGCTGCTTTCGAAGCAATAAAAGAAGAAGTAAAGGCTACTTTTTCTGAGGAAGAGTTGGAAGACTTTGGTGACCTGGTTTCAAAATATTTTTACAAAGCAGAGAAAGAAGCGGTTCGTAACCTAACCTTAGATGAAGGACTTCGTTTAGATGGTAGAAAAACAGATGAAATCCGACCCATTTGGTGCGAGGTAGATTATTTACCCTCTGTACATGGTTCCTCCATATTTACAAGGGGTGAAACCCAAGCTCTGGCAACAGTTACTCTTGGTACTTCGAGAGATGCCAATATTATTGACATGCCCTCCTATGAAGGTGAAGAACGATTCTATTTGCACTACAACTTCCCTCCTTTTTCCACGGGTGAAGCAAGGCCCATACGCGGTACTTCCAGAAGAGAAGTAGGTCATGGTAACCTAGCGCAACGTGCCTTAAAAGGTATGGTGCCCGAAGATTGCCCATATACCGTTCGTGTGGTCTCCGAGGTATTGGAGTCCAACGGTTCCTCTTCCATGGCAACCGTTTGTTCGGGAACTATGGCTATGATGGATGCCGGAGTACAATTGAAGAAACCTGTTTCCGGAATTGCGATGGGATTGATTTCCGATGCCGAAACCGGAAAGTATGCTGTTCTTTCAGATATCCTCGGGGATGAAGACCACCTTGGTGATATGGACTTTAAGGTAACCGGTACTGCAGATGGTATCACAGCTTGTCAAATGGACATTAAGGTTAAAGGATTGTCTTATGAAATCTTGGTAAAAGCTTTGATGCAAGCAAAAGATGGGCGTTTGCATATCTTAAAACATTTAACCGATACGATTGAAGCACCGAGAGCAGAGGTTAAATCCTATGCACCAAAAATTGTTACCAAGATTATTCCCGGAGAATATATTGGTGCTGTTATCGGTTCTGGTGGTAAGGTCATCCAAGAATTACAGAAAGAAACCAATACCACTATTGTTATCAACGAAGACCCAGATACCGAAGAAGGTATTGTAGAGATTTTGGGTACAGACCAAGCAGGAATCGATGCGGTAATCGCTAAGATTGATGCTGTGATGTTCAAACCTGAAGTCGGTAGCGTTTACGAAGTGAAGGTTATCAAAATTTTGGATTTTGGTGCAGTAGTAGAATATACTGAAGCTGAAGGCAACGAAGTATTGCTACACGTGTCCGAATTGGCTTGGGAACGCACCGATAAAGTAACCGATGTGGTGAACCTCGGCGATGTTATCGATGTCAAGTACTTTGGCTTAGACCCAAGAACACGAAAAGAGAAAGTTTCTCGAAAAGCCCTTTTACCAAAACCAGAAGGGTATGTAGAACGTCCTCCGCGTAGAGACAAGGGCGGCGACCGCAGAGGTGGAAATCGCGACAGAAAACCCAGAAGAGACTAGTATTTTCTTATAGAATTTTAAACCCCGAGCAGCCCTCGGGGTTTTTCTTTACAAAAAAATTTCCAAATAAAGTTTGCCAAATTGTAACCTTTTTCAATTTTCAACGTATAAACAAATGAGCTTTGATTTACGAACTTAATTTGAAGGGAATTTTTAGATGAGACAGTTAAAGATTACAAAACAGGTTACCAATAGGGAAACCGCTTCGTTGGACAAGTATTTGCAGGAGATTGGAAAAGTGGATTTGATTACGGCCGATGAGGAAGTAGAATTGGCACAACGTATTAAAGCCGGTGACCAAATTGCTCTTGAAAAACTGACCAAAGCCAACCTTAGATTCGTAGTTTCCGTCGCGAAACAATACCAAAACCAAGGATTAACCCTTCCTGATTTGATTAATGAAGGAAACCTTGGATTGATAAAAGCCGCTCAACGTTTTGATGAAACCCGTGGTTTTAAATTCATTTCTTACGCGGTTTGGTGGATTCGCCAATCCATTCTTCAAGCGCTTGCCGAGCAATCACGTATTGTTCGTTTACCTTTGAACAAAATTGGTTCCATCAACAAAATCAACAAAACTTTTGCTTTCTTGGAGCAAGCCCACGAAAGGGTGCCTTCTGCAGAAGAGATTGCCAAAGAATTGGACATGACCGTGGAAGATGTGAAGCAATCCTTGAAAAATTCAGGAAGACACGTTTCCATGGACGCGCCATTGATTGATGGTGAAGATTCCAACCTTTACGATGTATTGCGTAGTGGGGAATCTCCAAATCCGGATAAGGAACTTTTGCATGAATCCTTGCGCACAGAAATTGAGCGCGCTTTGGAGACTTTGACCCCTAGAGAAGCGGATGTCATCAGGCTATACTTCGGTTTGGCGGGGCAACATTCAATGACCTTGGAAGAAATTGGCGAAACTTTTGACCTAACACGAGAGCGTGTACGTCAGATTAAGGAGAAAGCCATAAGGAGGTTGAAACATACTTCTCGCAGCAAAATTCTGAAGACTTATTTAGGATAATACATCCGATTTTTTATACAAGTTACAGTTAAACATACCTTAAATTTGTTTTTTGGCAAGAATGTTGTAATTTGTAATCCTATAACAGTTTATCATGACTGTTCGTTTTTTGATTGATGAATAAACTCCGGCTGATTACCGGAGTTTTTTCATTTAAGGAGGTTTCGAACTTCCACAACCAAAGTATTCCAAAACCCTTTTGCCTTTTTATTCGGCTTATCGATGTTATAGATAGTTTCAATAATTCGCACCTCAAAGTTGCGAATAGCCTTTTTTCTATCATTGCGATAAAGTTGTTTCAAGATTTCCCTTTCCTCATTCGAAATACTGGTTTCG
>JBCBCH010000092.1:0-8254 GCA_038530835.1 Bacteroidota bacterium
GGGAATGGAAAAGGTTCCATCCGTACGGGTAATGGTTCCTATTGCCGAATTGAGCCAGTATACGTTGGCCCCAGACAGCGGAATATTTTTTTTATCAGGGTTGGCTTCCAAAACCGTTCCCTCAAGCTTTTGTTGAGCGGTTATAGCTATGGGTAGCCAAAGAATTATTATTAGAAGTTTTTTCATGTAAATTGAATCTTGAATAATGCACAAAACACTATGCCCGAACTCTTTTGAGTCGGGTTTCCAAATAAGATTCAATACATCAAATCAAGAATACTTGGTGCAAGACTTGAAAGTCTTTCGCCGGATTGGGCGGTGGATACTCTACAAAAATAGGACACGCCTCAGAAAGAGGGCTTACGCTATCTATGTAAGCGCTAGCGTAAGTAAACAGAAAGAGTTGTTGGGCCAAATCCAGCTCAAACCACTTGAGCGTCAAATCATCTTGACCTTGTAGCGTGAAAGATTCATCGTCACAACATGACATTTTGGACATTGCCTCGGAAGCAGCACCTTCGAACGTACCACAAGAATCTGCATGAGAAAACCAGGCTACGTCCATAACCCTCCCCATACAAATGTGTTTGTCAACCGTCCACGAAATGGTAGAAGCTACCATCAAGTTGGAAAGAAGAACTATCATTATGTTTCGAAACACACGCTTCACGCTTCAAAGGTAAGGTATTATAACCATTGAAGCTATTTGCTACTCTTCAGGGAAGCAAATCCATGGAAAAATTCGGTAAGCTTTCAATAACTTTAACGACTTTTGAGATACATTTTTTATCGACGTCATGACGGATTTTGAAAGTTTAAGAAAGCAGGTTTCACAAATCATTGAAAATAAATCACTTAACACCGATGAGCGTTTACAAGCGATATGCGAAACACTTAAGGCCAATGTTTCCTATTACGATTGGGTTGGGTTCTACTTCAAGAACGGTGACAAGCAAGAATTAAAATTAGGACCATATGCCGGCACCCCAACGGACCATACCATCATTCCCTTTGGGAAAGGCATTTGTGGGCAAGTTGCGGTAAGCAATGAAAACTTTGTCGTTCCGGATGTCCAAGCACAGGATAACTACATCGCCTGCAGTATTTCGGTAAAATCGGAAATTGTCGTGCCGCTTTTCATCGACGGCGAAAATGTTGGTCAAATCGATATTGATTCGGAAACGCCAGACCCCTTTACTAAGGAAGATGAGCGCTTTTTGGAATTCGTAAACGAAGGTGTCGCCCAAATTCTTTAAAACTCATAGGGTATTGTTGATAACACGACCTGTATTGTGCTAACAAAAAAATTACATTTGTGGGCTTAAGAAACTGATTTTAAGACTCAAATGAACAGCGTCAAAAAAGCTCAAAGTGCTCTGGTTTCCGTTTTCCACAAGGACGGTTTGGAACCCATCGTAAAAAAACTCCACGAACTTGATATTACCCTTTACTCCACCGGAGGAACCGAAAAGTTCATCCGCGATTTGGGTATTCCTGTGGTACCCGTGGAGGAGGTCACCAGTTATCCTTCCATTCTAGGGGGGCGCGTGAAAACCTTACATCCCAAAATTTTTGGGGGAATCTTGAACCGTCAGGAAGACAGTGGTGATGTGGCCCAAATGACTGAGTTTGCTATTCCACAATTGGATATCGTTATTGTGGATTTGTATCCTTTCGAAAAAACCGTGTCCAGCGGTGCTTCTGAGCAGGACATCATTGAAAAAATCGATATTGGCGGGATTTCCTTGATTCGCGCCGCCGCCAAGAATTACAAAGATGTCATTTGTGTTTCGTCCATGGAAGATTATGAAGCGTTCTTGAAGTTAATGACCGATGAAAAAGGTGCGACCAGTATTGAAGACCGAAAGAAATTTGCCGCTAAGGCCTTCAATATCTCTTCGCATTACGACACGGCTATCTTTAATTACTTCAACCAACATGAAGAAGCCGTTCTAAAAATCAGTGAACAAAACGGAAAAGTGCTTCGTTACGGGGAAAACCCCCATCAAAAAGGGTTCTTCTTCGGCGATTTCGAAGCCATGTTCACCAAATTGCATGGCAAGGAGCTTTCTTATAATAACCTATTGGACGTAGATGCAGCAGTCAATCTTATGGAAGAGTTCAAAAGTGACGCTCCTACTTTTGCCATCTTAAAGCATAATAACGCCTGCGGCCTTGCCACCCGAAATACCATCAAGGAAGCCTATGTTGATGCTTTGGCGGGAGACCCCGTTTCGGCTTTTGGTGGTATTTTGATTTCCAACACTGAAATTGACGCCCCTACTGCTGAAGAAATCCACAAGTTGTTTTGTGAAGTAGTCATTGCACCATCTTTCACTGAAGAAGCGTTGACCATCCTGAAAGGCAAAAAGAACCGTATCCTTCTCGTTCAGAAGGAAGTAGATATGCCAAAAACGACCATTCGAACTTGTTTGAACGGGGCTTTGGTGCAAGAAAAAGATTTGAAAACAGATACCGCAGAACACCTTTCGAACGCAACAAAACGACATCCTTCTGCAGACGAAGTGGCAGATTTGCTATTCGCATCCAAAATCTGCAAGCACACCAAAAGCAACACCATTGTTTTGGCCAAAAACCAACAGCTCTTGGCCAGCGGTACTGGGCAAACCTCTCGTGTGGATGCCTTGAACCAAGCGGTCCATAAAGCCAATTCCTTTGGATTCAAGTTAGAAGGAGCTGTAATGGCCAGTGATGCGTTCTTCCCTTTTCCTGACTGTGTCGAAATTGCGCACAAAGCGGGTATCACCGGAGTTATTCAACCAGGAGGCTCCATTAAAGATCAATTGAGCATTGATTTTTGCGATGAAAACGACATGGCTATGGTAATGACCGGGACACGGCATTTTAAGCATTAATTTTAGTACTTTAGCCGATAATTTTGAATCAACTAAAATAACTAACGGTTTATATGGGATTCTTTGATTTCATGACCGAGGAGATTGCCATTGACCTCGGAACTGCAAATACCCTCATCATCCATTTGGACAAAGTCGTCGTAGACAGTCCTTCCATTGTAGCCAGGGACCGGGTCACCGGAAAAATTATTGCCGTTGGAAGGGAAGCCAACATGATGCAGGGAAAAACCCATGAAAATATCAAAACCATCCGGCCTCTAAAGGATGGGGTAATTGCAGATTTTGATGCTTCGGAAAAAATGATAAACATGTTTATCAAGAACATTCCTGCATTGAAAAAAAAGTGGTTCCCACCTGCCTTGCGCATGGTTATCTGTATTCCTTCAGGTATTACCGAAGTGGAGATGCGCGCTGTGCGTGAGTCCGCTGAGCGTGTGAATGGCAAAGAAGTATACCTCATCCATGAGCCTATGGCAGCCGCTATTGGTATTGGCCTAGACATCATGCAACCCAAAGGAAACATGATTGTGGACATTGGTGGTGGTACTACTGAAATTGCGGTTATCGCTCTAGGCGGAATCGTTTGCGACAAATCCGTAAAAATTGCGGGGGACGTATTCACCAACGACATCATTTACTACATGCGTACCCAGCACAACCTATATGTTGGGGAAAGTACCGCAGAAGCTATTAAAATCGAAATTGGTTCGGCCACGGAAGACTTAAAATCCCCTCCAGAAGATAAGAGTATTCAGGGAAGGGATTTGCTCACAGGGAAACCAAAACAGGTACAAGTATCTTACCGGGAAATTGCGAAAGCTCTTGACAAAAGTATCCTTCGTGTGGAAGATGCGGTTATGGAAACCCTGTCACAAACACCTCCTGAACTTGCTGCAGATATTTACAATACAGGGATTTACCTCGCTGGTGGAGGTTCCATGTTACGTGGTTTGGACCGAAGGCTTTCGCAAAAAACGGACTTGCCTGTCTATATCGCCGAGGATCCTTTGAGAGCTGTAGTACGAGGAACCGGTATCGCACTAAAAAACCTAGAACGCTACAAAAGCATTCTCATCAAGTAATCGATTGGCATGGGATAGCGTAGTGTCTGCCTAATCAAACTGCAGGATGCAAAGGATAATCAATTTTATCTTAAATAACCGAAACACGTTCTTGTATGCGTTGCTTTCGTTTATTGCTTTACTGCTCACGGTTCGCTCCCATTCCTATCACCAATCCAAGTTTTTCAATTCATCACGCTGGGTATCCGGCAAAATCTACGGAACGGCCGCCAACATTTCAGGTTATTTTTCCTTGAAAGAAGAGAATCAAAAGTTGGCCGAGGAAAACCAACGGCTCAGGAAATTGTTGTTTAACACCAGAACAGGTACCCAACAGGTCTTGGATTCCAGTCTACTTCCTTTTCAAGTCGCCCAGGCCAAAGTCATCAAAAACAGTTTTGGCGCCCCGCGAAACTACCTGACCATTGACAAGGGAAAGAATGATGGAGTGTCACAGGATATGGGGGTTATTACGTCTAAGGGGATTTTGGGCATTGTGGAGAATACCTCAGGACAATTCGCCACCGTGCAAAGTATTCTCAATACCAAATCGAGCATCAACGCCAAAATAAAAAACACGGATTACTTTGGTTCATTGGAATGGGATGCTTCGGACCATACCGTTGTGCAACTTGTGGACATTCCGAGATTGGTACCCTTGGTCGTGGGAGACACCATTGTCACGGGAGCCATGTCCAGCATTTTTCCAGAGAACATCCCCATTGGAATTATCAAAAGATACGATTTGAATGCCTCCAAAAGTTATTACAATATTGACGTGGCCCTGTTCAACGATATGGCCAATGTGCGGTGGGTATACCTTGTCCAGAATAAAAACAAACCTGAAATCGACCAATTAGAAGCACTGACGGAAGATGAATAACCCAATTGTTTTAAACGCTTTCCGGTTCGTGCTTTTGCTTTTGGCGCAGGTGCTCATTTTTAATGGTCTCAATTTTATGGGAACCATCAACCCTATGGTTTATGTTATTTTCTTGTACTGGTATCCCATCAAAGAAAATAGAGCTGTTTTTTTGTTGGTTGCTTTCTTTTTGGGATTGTTGATTGATATTTTTTCTGATTCCCTCGCTCTGCACACTTTGGCTATTTTGACCGCCGCTTTTGCCCGTCCTTTTATCATGCGTTTTTGTTTCGGAGTGAACTACGAATTCCAAAATTTCACTTTCAAAAACACAACAAAAATCCAAAGAATCACCTATTTGGCTTTGTTGATTGTGCTGCATCACACGATTTTCTTTTGCTTTGAAATTTTAAGTTTCTCGCATATCCTGTTAATTTTGAAGAAAATCCTATCAACGAGCCTACTTACAATATTTTTGTGCACCTTATTTAGCTCACTTTTCAGTCCCAGAAGCGAATAAATTTAGGATTCAATACGTTAGATTATTAAAGAACCCGTTTTAACTCCTTAGATGAAAAAACTATTGCTCTCCTCGGTCGTGGTGCTCATCGGTTTTACTTTTATAAGTAGACTTACGTATTTGCAACTTTTTAGTTTCAGTCCCAACCAGATTTTAGAGGACCCTGCAATCAAAAAAGTATACGACTACCCTGAGCGCGGTTACATCTATGATAGAAATGGAGAACTAATGGTGGGAAATCAGGCGGCGTATGATGTGATGGTCATTCCCAGAGAGGTGAAACCTCTGGATACCTTGGAGTTTTGTAGCTTAGTGGGAATTGACAAGACCACTTTTGTTTCAAAAATGAAAAAAGCGAGGATTTATTCCCCGCGATTGCCTTCGGTACTCGTGCCACAACTTTCCAAAGCAGATTATGCACGACTACAAGAAAAAATGCGTCACTTTGAAGGTTTTTATATCCAGAAAAGATCATTGCGCTATTATGCTACCCATAGCGCCGCAAATGTTTTGGGATACATTAGTGAGGTCAATGAATGGGATTTGACGAACAATCCGTACTACGTCGCCGGAGAACTCAAGGGAAGAACAGGTATTGAAAAGCAGTATGAGGAAATCCTAAGGGGACGAAAGGGCGTAAAGCACATTCAAAAAGATCGTTTTAATCGAGATATCGGACCGTATAAAAATGGAAAACTGGATACCCTGCCACAACAAGGAAAGGAAATCCATATTACAATTGACAAGGCCCTGCAGGAATACGGAGAGCGATTGATGCATGGCAAACGAGGAGGTATCGTAGCTATTGAACCAAAGAGTGGTGAAATTTTGACCATGATTTCCGGTCCAACCTATGACCCAGCCCTTTTGGTAGGACGCGAGCGTTCCAAGAACTACACCAAATTGCATTACGACTCCATCTCAAAACCCACTTGGGACCGGTCTATTCTGGCGGAACCTTCTCCGGGTTCGCCCTTCAAAATCATGAATGCATTGGTAGCCTTGCAAGAAGGTGTTATTGAGCCTAGTACCACATTTCGGTGCTACAACGGATTTTATGTGGGCAATACCAAAAGAGGTTGTCACTGCGGAGGAGGAACCCGTGATATGAATTCGGGAATCTACAAGTCATGCAATGCTTACTTTGCCGGGACTTTTCGAAAGATTTACAACAAGTTTCCCACCACCGATGAAGGCATGGATGTTTGGGAAAAGCATGTGAAAAGTTTTGGGTTAGGTTCGTATTTGGGGACTGATTTACCAACCGGCCGACCCGGCCGTATTCCGGACAAGGCGTATTACGATAGGGTTTATGGAGATAATCGCTGGGCTTCTTCCTTTATTATCTCCAACAGCATTGGCCAAGGAGAAGTTGCGGCTACCCCGCTGCAATTGGCTAATATGACGGCTGCCGTTGCAAACAAGGGACACTTTTTCACGCCCCATGTCATCAAAAATATCAGCGGTGGTACCGGAATCGACACAAAATATACAGAGCCACGCTATACCACCATTGATCGCGCCCATTTTGAGCCCGTAATTCAAGGGATGGCCAATGTGTACAAATATGGTACCGCACGGTGGTTACAGATACCGGGCATCGATATTGCCGGAAAAACCGGTACGGTAGAGAACTTCGTACGTGTGGATGGTAAACGCATGCAATTGACGGATCATTCGGTTTTTGTCGCATTTGCACCTGTGGAAAATCCAAAAATTGCGTTGGCCGTATATATTGAAAATGGCTATTATGGGGCGCGTTATGCGGGCCATATTGCCTCTCTACTTATTGAAAAGTACATCAACGGTGAAATTACTCGAAAGGATTTGGAAACAAGAATGTTGGAGAAAACCTTGGAGCATGAATATGCCAAACCGTTTAGCGGGGAACCTTTCAAGATAAACGAATATGTCTGGTAGAGGACTGGTCAAACGAATTGACTGGCTTACGGTTACCCTGTTTCTTCTTCTAGTCATCGCAGGCTGGGTCAACATTTACTCCACGAGCATGACCGACCCAGACGCTTCGCTTTTGGATTTTTCTACCCTTTATGGCAAGCAATTGGTCTTTATCATTCTCTCTCTGGGCTTAGCAGTCATGGTGCTTTTTGTAGAGACCAATTTCTTCGAACGACTAGCCCCCATATTGTATGTGGCTTCTTTAGTGCTTTTGCTTGGATTGTTTGTATTTGGAAAGACCATCGCTGGAGCAACCTCTTGGTACGACCTGGGATTTTTCAACTTGCAACCCTCTGAACTAGCTAAGGTCACCACCGCCTTGGCATTGGCTAAGTACCTAAGCGATATTCAAACCGATATCAAAAACCGAAAACATCAGCTTTACGCGGTAGTTATTATTCTTTTGCCTGCTTTGCTCATTCTACCGCAACCTGACCCTGGTAGTTCGTTGATTTACTTTTCGCTTTTCTTTGTGCTCTTCCGAGAAGGCTTCCCTCTGTTTTATTTGGGCATTCTGCTCTTTATGGTGGTCTTATTTGCAACCACCTTAATGTTTGGTACCGTTTGGATTGCTATCGCACTAGCCATTATAACCGTTTTGATTTTCGGATTCAAGAAAAAGGACGTCAACATTCCTGTTATACCCTATGCTATTGCCATGATAGTGGCTATTTTGTTTTCCCTTTCAGTGAATTTTGTTTTTGAAAATGTGTTTGAGCAACGTCACCGCGACCGTTTTGTATTGTGGCTTAGTCTTGAAAAAGATGAGCAAAAGTTAGAGGAGATTAAAAAGACCATTGGATACAACACCTATCAATCAGAAAAAGCCATTGAGTCCGGAGGGTTTTTTGGAAAGGGATTTTTGGAAGGCACGCGTACCAAAGGGGATTTCGTTCCAGCACAGCACACGGATTACATCTTTAGCTCTGTTGGCGAAGAATGGGGTTTTGTCGGAACCACTACCATTATCCTGCTG
>JBCBCH010000093.1:0-8193 GCA_038530835.1 Bacteroidota bacterium
AAGGCGCTCAAACCGCTTCCTCTTCCCAAAAAAGACGCTGAAGGCAACGTGTATGATGAGTTCAACGACCCCGAACAGCGCTATCGCCAGCGTTATGTGGATTTGGTGGTCAATCCATCCGTTAAAGACACCTTCATTAAAAGAACCAAAATCACGAACAGTATTCGTGAATTCTATAATGCCAAAGGCTACCTAGAAGTAGAAACCCCGATTTTACAACCCATTCCTGGTGGAGCCGCGGCACGCCCTTTTTTAACACACCACAATGCACTGAACATTCCTTTGTACCTGCGAATCGCGAACGAATTGTATCTCAAAAGATTGATTGTTGGAGGATTTGATGGTGTTTACGAGTTTTCCAAGGATTTCCGAAATGAGGGCATGGACCGTACCCATAACCCAGAGTTTACGGTGATGGAATTGTACGTAGCCTACAAAGACTACCACTGGATGATGAACACCACGGAACAGCTCTTGGAAAAAGTAGCCTTGGATTCCACCGGAAACACCCAAGTACAAGTCGGTGACAACCTCATAGAGTTTAAAGCACCTTATGCCAAAGTGCCCATTTTGGAGGCCATTAAAACGCATACGGGGCACGATGTTGCGGGAATGGATGAGGCTCAACTGCGAGAGGTGGCGCAAAAACTCAACATAGAGGTAGATGAAACCATGGGGGTTGGGAAACTGATTGATGAAATCTTCGGGGAATGTTGTGAGCACCATTACGTGCAACCCACCTTTATCACGGACTATCCGAAAGAGATGAGTCCCTTGACCAAAGAACACCGCGAAAATCCTGCCTTGACCGAGCGTTTTGAGCTGATGGTCAACGGGAAAGAGCTTGCCAATTGCTATTCGGAGTTAAACGACCCTATCGACCAACGGGAACGTTTTCAAGAACAACTCAAATTGTCCGAAAAAGGGGATGACGAAGCCATGTTCATCGACCAAGACTTTTTAAGGGCATTGGAATATGGCATGCCCCCTACGGCGGGAATCGGAATTGGTATTGACCGCTTGGTAATGTTGTTGACCAACAACAGCTCGATTCAAGAAGTGTTGTTCTTCCCGCAAATGCGACCCGAAAAGAAACAAGTCGCTTTGACGGAAGAGGAAAAAACCATCATGGACATTCTCAAACCGGTTGGAAAACTTCCGCTAGCCGAACTCAAAGAAAAAGCGGGCCTCAGCGGAAAGAAATGGGATAAAAGCACCAAAAACCTTTCCAAATTGGGGGTTTTTGCCGTGGAAAAAAATGAGGAAGGTCTTTTTGCCATGCTCAAAGAATAGTACGTTGCAAGCATACGACCTAAGTCACTTTCACGTTTCCAAAAAATAGGCTAGCTTCGATTTCCGTATGAAGTCAAGCAAAAAGTGGGGACTTGTTTCCGGTCCACTCGCATTTCTAATCGCCATCAATCTACCATTTCAAATGGTATCCGAAGCTGGGGATGCCGTAATTGCCATTGCGATTTGGATGTTGATTTGGTGGATTACCGAAGCAGTTTCCATCTCGGTGACCGCGTTATTGCCTCTGCTTTTATTTCCTTTTTTTAAAATCCTGCCCATTGCAGAAGTGGGGGCCAACTATGGTAGTCCAATTGTTTTCCTGTTTTTTGGGGGATTTGTGATGGCCCTGGCTTTGGAAAAAGTGAATCTGCATAAACGCATTGCGCTGAACATCATCCGCTTGACGGGCACCTCGCCCAATAGGGTCATTTTGGGTTTTATGCTGGCTACTGCCACCTTGAGTATGTGGATTAGCAACACGGCGAGCACCGTGGTGATGCTACCCATTGCCATTTCGGTTATCAAGTTGTTGGTGAATAACGCGGATGGTTTTACCAAAAACGACCAGAATTTTGCATTAAGCGTGATGTTGGGCATTGCTTTTTCCGCAAATGCGGGAGGCATAGCCACAGTAATAGGAACCCCGCCCAATTCGGTACTTATCGGACTCTTGGAAAACGAGTACAATATTGAAATCTCTTTTCTAAAATGGATGTCGGTGGGACTCCCTTTTTCCGCGGTCATGATTGGTATCAGCTATTTGGTATTGGTGAAATGGATGTTTCCGAATCGCGATTTAAAATTCAATGCGTCCAAGGAAGTGATCCAAAGTGAGTTGCATAAACTAGGAGCTACCAGCGGCAAGGAAAAGCTGGTATTGGTCATTTTTGGGGTAACCGTGTTCCTGTGGATTTTCCGAACACTTATCAACAAAATTTTCCCTGGTTTGGCCCTAACAGATACCATGATAAGCATCTTCGCGGCCCTTGCCCTGTTTTGCATTCCTTACAATTTGAAAAAGGGGGATTTCATCATCCGCTGGAAGGACACACAACAACTGGCTTGGGGCATTTTAATACTTTTTGGGGGCGGTTTGGCTTTAGCCAAAGGAATGTCCGTCAGTGGTATTGTGGATTTGGTGGCAGGAGCAATTGCTGCAAGCGACATTAGCATATTGCTGACGGCAGCCTTATTGATCTTCCTTATTCTTTTTATGACGGAATTAATGAGCAACGTTGCTTTGATTTCGGTACTGGCGCCCGTAGTGGCGGGTATCGCAATAGGCTTAAACGTCCCAATATTGTATTTATTGATTCCGGTGACCATGGCGAGCAGTTGCGCCTTTATGCTTCCCATGGCGACACCCCCGAATGCCATTGTCTTCGCAAGCGGTTACGTTCAAGTTCCGCAAATGGCCAAGGTTGGGGTGTTTTTAAACCTTATTGCCATTGTATTGCTCATCGCGATGTTCCAATGGGTACTTCCGTTACTGTTCTAAAACAGCAACGACCCCTTAAAGGGGCCGTTGCCAACTAACTAACTCAAAAAAATGTAAGAAACTAAACTTATCTTGTATACGGGTCAAACCCTTGTGGTAGATGTTCCTCAGCACCAAAATCTTCTTCGACATCTTCACAGAGGTCAACAAAATTGATGGTATTTATGGACACTACGCTTGTATAAGGGTCAAATCCCTCCGGGAGATAGGCACTGGTGTCAAAACCAAGTTCCCACTCGTTGTTTTCCTCGACATATTCCACTGTGTCCAAATCGAAAATTTCTTCTTCGTTATCGATTTGGAAGGCGTTCGCACCTTGTGCGAATACCAATGTTAACATTGCAAGGAAAAACCATTTGGTACGTATCATAACTCTTGTTTTTCAATTGTTGTACAAAGGTAAAACCGCAAAAATCAAACTTTAGTACAATTAGTTTTTTGTTAACGTACCCCCCAAAAATCAGCTAAAGAAACCTTCTCAATAAAACTTGGATTTTGATGAAAAAGCTTCCGAGGAAATTCGAAAACCTTGCGATTTTGATGCTGAAAAAGCCCTTTTTTTAACATTTACACTTCGTCGATTTACATGTTATCTTTTTGTTAAGCACGGGTGGGCGATAAAAAAGAGGATATTTTACACCTTGAACTCCAACATTTCTTTGAAATCCATAGTATGAAATCGTTCAAATGGCTTCTTTTTTTAACTTGTTTTACGCTATCCTTACCCGCACAAAAACTACATGAAGACTATCTCACGGTAAACCTGCTAAAACCAATTGACCCTTTCTTCCCAAGAATCAATGCAGGCTATGTTTTTGATATGAACAATGGTTATGGCATAGGAGCGAATGTAGGTTTTGGACATGAAACCTGGTCCCCCTTCAATACTGCGGAAGAACCTAAAATCAACTACCGTTTACGTGAAATGCGTTTGGAATTCATAAAGTTTACGGAGCGTTCCAAAAACCTAACGGAATACCTAGCCTTGGAGGCATTTTACTTAGAACATACCGAAACCCGAATCAATGACACGTATACCCCGGATTCGGCAACACGACTCGAGTTTGACCGTGCAAATTATGAGCGAATCAAGTTTGGCTTCAATGCCAAAGCAGGTATCTTCTTTTCTCTGTTATCCCAGTTCGGGGTCAACTGTTATGGGGGTTTAGGGCTAAGGTTGCGTAAAAACAGCTATTCGGATCTAGTGAACCCTAGGGAAGATGAAAATTTTGATGGGGGGTTTATCTCGATTTTGGCAGACCCAATCGTTAGAACCTACGAAAGAGAGGGGACCGTGGTAGGACTAAACCTTACGCTAGGGGTCAACATCTTCTTAAAACTAAGAAAGCCCCAGAAGGGGCTTTCAGACTAACTAACTCAAAAATTTGTAAAATGATTCAAAACATCCTACTAGTTTGACCTTGTGTAAGGGTCAAAATCTTCTGGAAGGAAAGGTCTTGTGTCAAAACCTAGTTCCATATCCTCATCTTCCATGTAGTTGATGGAGGCAATTCCTATATTTTCGGTGTACGCATCGAAATTGTTTGGCAAACAATGCGTAGTGTCCAAACCGAATTCCAAATCCACATCTTCTACGTAAGGAATGTTGCTTAAATCCACATAAACTGCATAAGGATTGAAGTCGTTGGGCAAATAGTCTTCCGTGTTGAAGCCTAAATCCACATCTTCTTCCTCAATATAGTTGATGGAATGCACATCCAATACTTCCGAATAAGGGTCAAAATCGCTTGGGAGATACGACTCGGTATCCAAGTCAAGTTCAACGTCTTCTTCTAAAAATATGATGGAATTCAAATCAAAATAGTTTTCATAAGGGTTGAAGCCTTCTGGAAGATACTCGGAGGTATCAAATCCCAAATCAATTTCAGCCTCATCTTCCACGAATTCTATTTCGTTTAAATCAAATTCTGCCGAATCCTCTTCCCAACCCATATAGGTGTTTGCAAGATTCTGTACTTCTGCGTTGATACGCAATACTGAAATACTGTTTTCAAAAGTACTCTGGATTTCGGTTTTGGTCTCTTGAACCGGTTGGTTCATCGAACTTTGTTGTTCTTCTGTTACGGGCGAACTACTTAAAAGTGCGCAACCGTAGATTAATAATAACTTACTCATTTTTTGATTGAATTTTTTGATTGATATCGTATGCTTATAAGACTGGCATACTTTTGAATTGTTACACTCTTTTTGTTTTTTTTCACAAAAACCCATCCTCCCTCATCCCAACTATAGCAGGCGTTTCAGCGGAAACCACCAGTAAAATGCAAGGTTGCGAAAGGTTCAGGTTCCACAGAAAAAAAAGTAGAGTTAATAATTATTTAACAGTCTGTTTTGGCGTTTTTTAGGTTCTTTAACGCCTTTCCAAGACCAAACTTGAGACACTATGACGCAAAAAGTACTTTTAAAACCGCTTTTTTTTCTTCTCTTTCTATTCATTTTGCACCCCGTAGAGGGACAACTCTTCAAAAAGAAATCCAAAAAAAAGCCGAATACTGAAAAAAGTGCTCCCAAAAAGGACATACAACCCTATGAAAAGGTCATCACCAAAAAAGCAAAAAGTGATGACGGCCTGTTTACCGTGCATGATGTGGACGGAAAGTTCTTTTATGAAATCCCTGATTCGCTTTTCAATCGTGAAATGTTGATGGTGAGCCGAATTTCAAAAACCGCAAGCGGTATTGGTTTTGGTGGTGGAAAAATCAATACACAAGTGCTCCGTTGGGAAAAGAAACCCAAAAAAATCCTCCTTCGGGTCGTATCTTATAATAATGTAGCGGCGGATTCCCTTCCGATTCATGAGGCAGTGGTCAACTCCAACTTTGAACCCATTTTATACGCTTTCAAAATAAAGGCCTTCAATAAAAAAGATTCTTTGAACCCTGCCACGGTGATTCAGGTTGACCCCATGTTCTTAAAAGATGTAAAGGCTATTGGAATGCCCGAACGCTACCGAAAACGATTTAAGGTAAGTCGTTTGGACGAAGCCCGAGGGTATGTAGAATCCATCAAAAGCTATCCTTTAAATATAGAAGCACGCCATGTGAAGACCTATTTGGCAAAAAGCCCACCGAGCAATGGAACGCTTGGTTCTATTTCCGTTGAAATCAACAATTCGATGGTGCTGTTGCCCAAAGACCCCATGAAGCGACGTTATTTTGATGAGCGTGTGGGTTGGTTTACCAGTGCCCAAGTAGACTACGGTTTGGAGGCCCAAGAAAGCAAATCCGTAAAGTTTTTGGACCGCTGGAGGTTAGAGGTGAAACCTGAGGACGTTGAAAAGTACAAATCAGGGGAACTGGTTGAACCCAAAAAGCAAATCGTATATTATGTAGACCGGGCCACTCCTAAAAAATGGATACCTTATATAAAGCAAGGTATTGAGGATTGGCAAGTCGCTTTTGAAGCTGCCGGTTTTAAAAATGCCATTATTGCCAAAGACCCTCCCACCGAAGAAGAAGACCCGGAATGGTCTCCTGAAGATGTACGCTATTCCGTGGTTCGCTATCTCGCCTCCCCTATTCCCAATGCCAACGGTCCTCATGTGAGCGACCCGCGTACTGGGGAGATCCTGGAATCGGATATCAATTGGTACCATAATGTAATGTTCTTGCTGCGCAATTGGTTCTTTGTGCAAACTGCGGCTATAAATCCTGATGCACAAAAAACCCAGTTCAAAAATGAAATCATGGGAAAGTTGATTCGCTTTGTGTCCGCCCATGAAGTGGGACACACTTTAGGTCTTCCGCATAATATGGGCAGTAGCGCAGCCTATCCGGTAGACTCTTTACGTTCCAAAAGTTTTACACGGAAGTATGGCACCGCACCATCCATTATGGATTATGCTCGTTTTAATTACGTAGCACAACCGGAAGACAAAGGTGTTGCGCTGATGCCCAACGTCGGGGTGTATGACAAACATGCCATCCGATGGGGATACAAACCTATCTTGGACAAGACGGCCGAAGAAGAAAAACCCATTTTGAACACTTGGATTCGCGAGCACGAAAACGACCCTATGTACCGATTCGGGCATCAACAGGTGGGCGATGTACACGACCCAAGTTCGCAAACCGAAGATATTGGGGATAACGCCATCAAGGCGAGTCAATACGGTATTGCCAACTTAAAACGGATTGTACCCAAATTGGAAGATTGGACTACCAAAGCCGGAGAGAACTATGATAACCTTGAAACCCTTTATGGCCAGGTAGTCGGTCAGTTCAGACGGTATATGGGCCATGTTTCCAATAATATAGGTGGGGTTTATGAAAATTATAAAACCGCCGACCAAGCTGGGGCGGTATATACCCATGTTCCCCGAGAACACCAAAAGAATTGCATGATGTTCATGCAGGAGGAACTATTCAAAACTCCCGACTGGCTCATTGACGAAGATATCTTTGGTAAAATAGAATATTCCGGTTCTGTAGAGCGAATCCGTTCGGTACAGATTCGATACCTGAACAATATTCTTCATTTGGGAAAAATGGCGCGTATTATCGAAAACGAGTCCCTCAATGGTACCGACGCCTATGGTTTGGTAGAAATGATGACAGATTTACGGAATGGAATTTGGTCTGAGCTTACGAGCAGAAGACCCATTGACACCTACCGTAGAAACCTGCAAAAAGCATACATCGAAAGATTGGACTATTTGATGACCGCAGGTCCACAAAAGAAACTTCCTGATTTTGGGGGGTACCGAAAGTCTACGGTGGTGAATACGGCCCAATCCGATATTCGTTCCCTGGCAAGGGCGGAACTGAACAATACGGCCCGACAAATTCGCAGAAGTCTTCCGGGTATACAGGATAAAATGACGAGATATCACCTTCAAGATGTGCAACAACGCATAGAAGACATCCTGAATCCGAGGTAATTAAGGTGTTTTTTGGAAGCATGATGAGGGTTGAACACCCTAAACCATGCATTTCATCGATTTAACCCTACATTTCATCCCATTCACATCGTATTTGCTGCACTTGACAACATATCGTGGTAATTGGAAAAAGGTTTCGTTACTTTAGTAATCCCAAATCTTAACATCATGAGCTACAAAACCAAAAGTCTCGTTTATTTTTCTTGCTTCGTTCTCGCCGCCACGGCCTTACACTTCATGAATCAGAATGAATTCTCGCAAGAATCCCAACAAACTACCGAATTCGCCGAAACGCAATTTGAAGAGGACCAAGCTCCCGAAGATGTTTTGGAAATGGAACTAGCCGACAAGTAGATTTCAATACAAACTGTAGTTAAAAACTTCACAAAAGAGCATTGCCTTTTAAACCTTGGATGATGTACCGGGTCTTATTGGCAAATCTTAAAAGTTAAACATATGAAACAGTTTGTAACCTTAGTATTATTGGCGGGCACTCTTATGG
>JBCBCH010000094.1:0-8190 GCA_038530835.1 Bacteroidota bacterium
ATATCCAAAAAACCAAACAGGATATTGAAAACTTCAAGTTGGAAGCCGAACGCGCGGAACGCAATGGTGATTACGGAAAGGTTGCCGAATTGCGCTACGGTAAAATCAAAGAAGCCCAAGAGCAATTGACCCAGTTGCAAAACCAGTTGGACGAGCAACAGCATCAGGGCACTTTGATAAAAGAGGAGGTTACCCATGAGGATATTGCTGAAGTTGTTGCCAAATGGACAGGCATACCGGTTACTAAAATGCTCCAAAGCGAGCGGGAAAAGCTTTTAAAGCTAGAAGAGGTATTGCACCAACGGGTGGTGGGGCAAGAAGAAGCCATTGAAGCTGTTTCCGATGCCATTCGAAGAAGTCGTGCGGGTCTGCAGGATGAAAAGAAACCCATCGGTTCTTTTTTGTTCCTTGGTACGACTGGCGTGGGTAAAACCGAATTGGCAAAAACCTTGGCTGCATATCTTTTTGATGATGAAAATGCCATGACCCGAATTGATATGAGCGAATACCAAGAAAGACATGCCGTGAGCCGTTTGGTCGGAGCACCTCCAGGATATGTGGGCTATGATGAAGGCGGACAGCTAACCGAAGCGGTTCGTAGAAAGCCTTACTCCGTGGTGTTGTTGGATGAAATCGAGAAAGCGCATCCTGATACGTTCAACATATTGCTTCAAGTTTTGGATGAAGGACGCTTGACGGACAATAAAGGGCGTATCGCAGATTTCAAGAATGCGGTAATCATCATGACCAGCAACATGGGTAGCCACATCATTCAAGAGTCTTACGAGACGCAGGAAACTCCTGAAAGGGCAAATGAGCTCGCCAAAAGGGAAGTGATGGGCTTATTGAAAAAATCCATCAGACCCGAATTCTTGAACCGTATTGATGACATCTTGATGTTTACACCGCTTACGCGTGAGAACATTCAAAAAATCGTGCAATTACAGTTGAACCAGTTGCGTAAGTTGGTGGCGAAGCAAAACATCACCCTTGATGCCACACCCGAAGCCATAGCCTATTTGGCTGAAAAGGGGTATGACCCGCCATTTGGAGCAAGACCGGTAAAACGAATTCTCCAAAAAGAAGTCTTGAACAAACTGTCCAAAGCACTACTATCAGGGGATATTAAAACCGATAGTATTATCTTATTGGATTCGTTTGATGATGAACTGGTTTTTCGCAACCAAGATGAACTGGTAAAAGAATAATTCCAATAAACTTAAATGCCCCGGAGACTGTTAAATCTGGGGCATCTTTTTTAGACCATACCATTGGGTATATCTTTTTCTTATCTTAGCCTTACCACCAATTCCACACCAAGATGGCCAAGAAAGCAGAAAGAACCACTGCCTATATTATTGAAACCGTTGCCCCTATTTTCAACAAGTTCGGATACGTCGGAACTAGTTTAAGCGATTTGACCGAAGCCACCGGGCTTACCAAAGGTGCTATTTATGGCAACTTTGAAAACAAGGAAGCTTTGGCTTTATCAGCCTTTGAACTCAACCAGAAAAAACTGCTGGCTGAAATTGACTCACGCTTGAATATTGAAGGCAAAGCCATGGAAAAAGCCTTCTCTCTCATTCGATTTTACAAACAATATGATGTATTTACCTTGCCTTTGGGCGGATGTCCCATCTTAAACGTTGGTGTAGATGCGCAACACATCAATCCCTTATTGGCAGCAGCCGTAAAGGAAACCGTAAGAGAAATTGAGGGTAAAATTGCATTGGTATTGGAAAATGGTGTGAACTCCAATGAGATTCGCTTATCCGTACCTCCCTTGCAATTCGCGAAGCAGTTGTTTACCATGTTGCAGGGTTCGGTAGCGATGACCAGCATGACCCGTGACCGGAAATATCTCATCAATACAGCAACATATTTGGAGCATTTGGTGAAACAAGAAACCAATCTCTTTTAGCATCAAGGGTCTTTTCTCACCCGGAATATCCAAAGCTTTGGATATACTTTCCTGAGAACCTTGAATCTCTTGCTTTTCGTGCTTCTTGAATGGTATTATACCGTTGCAGATAAACGTAGTTGTACTTGTTCTTTGCTCGATAAAAAGACCCTGGCTTCAATCCTCTTTTTTGCAAGTCTGCCATGAAAGCTTCGAAGTATTTTTTGGTTCCGAAAACATTGGCTATCAAGTAAAAACCAGGCTCCAAACCTTCTTCTCCTTTAACCTCTTGATATTTTTCGTTGGGATTGATTTTGACATCTTCGGTTTGCAACTTTTGAATGCTATCTTTTTTGCGTTGTTCGATAGCTAGCCTTTGGGCCCGTTCTGCTACTTGGTTTAGGGAATCGCGTTCTTGTTGCGCAGCCAAGCGTCTTTTTTCAGCAGCTTCGCGAGCTCTAGCAAGCCTTTCCGCTTCCTTCGCTTGCGCTTCTTGTTGCGCTTTTTCTTCCTCTTCATCAATTACAACTTCTTCCGCCTCTGTTTCTTCCTCTTCATCTTCCTCTTTTTGGGTTTTATGAGGATTGCCAAAATGATAGGAGACCAAAATTTCAAAGGTGGTGTTTTCATCACTGGCCGGACTTTGGGTTCCAAATTCCGCCAGAGCACCCAAGGACAAACTTTTGAACAAGGTTACCCCTGCCCCACCAGAAAACCCATAATAGGAATTGTAGCCTCCCTGGGTCCAGAACCGTTCGGTAGAGAAAAGGGCATTCAAACCAACCTGGGTATCCCGGTCCGGAATACTTCTGAGGTAAACCAATGGACGAAGAAAGCTTTCCCCCAGTCCTTCCGAAAGATTGAGCTGAAAGTCATTGCTCAAGGTCCCGGTAAATTGGGTTTCCTCGCCAAAATCCTCGTCGCTGGAAAAGTTGTTGAACAAAGCTTTTTCGAGACTTAAACCCAGACGCACTTGCTGATATCGGAATACGATTCCGGGATTCACCAACAAGATAAAGTCATTGGTGGTCTGGTCAAAAGGATTTATGACATCCGGACTGGGAACAATTCTGTCATCAGCCAGTTCTCGTTGAAACGCGTTCAAGTTCACTCCCAAAACCAAACTTGTGGTTTCATTGAAATCAAAAGCGTAGGCACCTCCTATATTTCCTCCGGTATCCAAGAAAAAACCAGTATTGTTTTGCAAAAAACCTCCGCCAAGCGCCAAGTTTCCCGAAAGGGCATGGCTATAATTCACAAAAGTAGTTGTTGGAGTACCATCTATGCTTTGCCATTGCCATCGGGACCATATTGAGAGGGCGTTGGGCCTATTAAAATCCAACAAGTAGGCGGGATTCAAAAGACTGGCATTGAACTGCGTCAGATTGTGTTGTCGCAGGTCCCCCGGCAATTCATCTTGCTGGGCAAAAAGCGGGAATTCAAGCAAAACAAGAACAAGAAGCAGGGCGGACTTCTTCATGAGGTTGATTGAAAATTATACTACATTTAAGGATATTTACGTTAGTGTAACAGACAACAAACCAACATGAAATCGTTCTACCAATCCGTACTGCCAGTTCTACTGCTGTTTCTATGCACCGTCAGTTGCAACAAGTCTACTAAAGATATAGAAAATGTAGAAGAACCCTCCGTGGAGTCGACGTTTTATTTCATACGCCACGCAGAAAAGGACAGAACTGATTCTTCCAACACCGACCCAGAGTTAAACCAAGATGGGTTGGGCAGGGCCATTAAGTGGGCTGAAGTGTTTGACCCAGTGATGTTGGATGCAATTTACTCTACCAACTACGAGCGTACTTCCATGACCGCAGCACCTACTTCGGTCAAAAAGGAAATTGAAATCGAATATTTTGATTATGCCACCATCAACATTGCCACTTTTATGGAAGAAAACAAAGGTAGGAACGTATTGGTGGTTGGGCACAGCAACACTACGCCAGCCATGGCAAACCAGGTATTGGGAGAGGAATACTATCAGCCTATGGCAGACGACGATAATAGCAGTTTGTACATTGTCAGAATAATAGGAGATAAAGCAACCTCCTTTGTCCTCAACATGAACTAGTTTGGGCTAACCTGAACATTTTCCAAAACGATTTTGGACAGTAACTCCAATTCGTTCTTTTCGAAAGCCTTAGCCAAATCCACTACCTTGGTATCTTTCTCTTTCGGTTTGAAATTGTTGTAATCCACAAAACGAATGCCTTCCACATACCGCTCATTGTACGCTTCTCGAAAACGTTGTCCGCCACCGTTCACATGAAAATCGTAGGCGAGATAATCTGGTAAATGGGTTTCCGTATTGAACCAATAGATGTAGGTATCCTCAAAATCATCACCCCCGTTGGCTTCTTCAAAACCTACTTTTACCTTATGGTAGGTTTTACCCTTAATATCCTCAACCCCCAGCAAGGTTTTTTTAACAGCTGCGTCGTTCAAACCAAATGGCAATCGCGCAAAATAGTGTACCGAATTGACCGAGTTTGCATATCGGTTCGCCACAGAATCTGGCAGCACAATCAAACTGTGGTTGACGAAACGCTCAAAAAACTGATTCGTCTTCCTGTCCAAGATTTGCAAGGAATCCAACACTTGAAACCGCTCGATGATGCGTTGGTTTTTTGACTTGTATCCTTTGTAGTTCCGATTGCGAAAATCAAATGCGATTTGGTTTTTTAGATGACCCTCACCACCACTAGCCGCAATGGCAAGGTCCACAATGTCTTGAGCGCTGAGTTCCGGTTTGGGTTCTGAAAACTTACAGGAGGTAAACAGCAAAAACAAGGTCATGGCACAAAGAGCTTTCATGGGATTATTTTAAGGGTATATCGTAAAAACCAACACAACATTACACATTTCTTGGGAAAGCGTTTTAATTTTGTGCCGAATGCAGCAGAACATCAACATAAAAAACAAACGGGCACGATTCGACTACGAATTGTTGGATACCTATACGGCTGGAATTGTACTTTCTGGGACGGAAATCAAATCCATTCGACTGGGCAAGGCGTCTATATCCCAAAGTTTTTGCGAATTCAATGATGCGGATGAATTGTTCATCATCAACATGCAGGTGGACGAATACAGCTATGGTGGACACTATAACCACAAACCCAAAGCAGAACGTAAGCTCCTACTAAACAGACAAGAGCTCAAAAAGCTCAAGAAAGAGGTGACCACTTCTGGATTGACCATAGTGCCGTTGAAAGTTTTTATCAACGATAGAGGTTTGGCTAAAGTGAACATTGCCCTAGCACGCGGTAAAAAACTTTACGACAAAAGGGAAACCATAAAGGACCGGGACAACAAAAGAAATCTATCCCGTATCAAAAAGAACTTCAACAATTAGTTCTTGTTTTCCAGCATGGGCACAAATCTAAAATTGCCCAATTCTGTTTTCTCAAACTCTTTTTCGCTCTTCCTGTAAAATAAGGTCATGATTTGTTCTTCCGTTCCTACGGGAATGACCAATCTTCCACCCACTTTTAACTGGGAGAGCAATGCTTTGGGCACGGAAGGGGCTCCTGCGGTAACGATTATACCATCAAAAGGTTCCTCTTCAGGAAGGCCCTTATAGCCATCGCCAAAAATCAATTTCTTGGGTCGGTAATTCATGCGTTCCAAAAGTAGTTTTGTCTTTTTGAACAATTCTTGTTGCCGTTCAATACTGTAAACTTTTACGCCCAATTCCAAAAGTACGGCAGTCTGATAGCCACTTCCCGTTCCGATTTCCAAAATCTTGCAATTGGGTTGCAACTGTAAAAGTTCGGTTTGAAAAGCTACGGTATACGGCTGGGAAATGGTCTGACTTGCTCCAATTGGAAAAGCCTTGTCTTGATAGGCATGGTCTTCAAAACCACTATCCAAAAACAGGTGTCGGGGTACTTTTTGAATGGCCTGTAAAACCTTTTCGTCCGCAATGCCTTTTTTTTGAAGCACTTTGACGAGCTGGTTTCGTTTGCCCTGATGTTTGAAGGTATCTTTCATGCTAGCGGTCTGGTTTTCGAATTTAAATAGTTTTGAACGAATAGCACTGGGCAACCGCTCATTTTTATGGTTTACTGAGGGCATATCCGTATTTTTGGGCAAAACCGAAAAACATGCTAAAAGTAGGTGTCCTTGGTGCGGGACATTTGGGAAAAATCCATCTTCGACTTCTGAATGAATCGGATAAATACCAACTCATTGGATTTTATGACCCCGACGAAATCAACGCCAAAAAAGTAGCCGACGAATTCGGATATACTTACTTTGAAAACATGAATGTTTTGATGAATGAAGTGGATGTGGTTGACATTGTCACCCCTACCCTTTCGCATCACGACTGCGCCGTAAAGGCCATCGAAAAAGGAAAGCATATCTTTATAGAAAAGCCCATCACCAACACGCTTGAAGAAGCCGAAAACATCATGAAATTGGCAAACCAAAGCGATGTTAAAGGACAAGTCGGGCATGTGGAGCGTTTTAATCCTGCTTTCATTTCGGTAAAAGACAAAGTGGAAAATCCCATGTTTATTGAAACCCATCGCTTGGCGGAATTCAATCCGAGAGGAACGGATGTTCCCGTGGTATTGGATTTAATGATTCATGATATTGACGTCATTCTAAGTGTAGTAAATTCTCCAGTAAAACAAATCAACGCAAGTGGTGTTTCAGTGATTAGTAAATCTCCAGATATCGCAAACGCCCGAATTGAATTTGAGAACGGATGTGTTGCCAATTTAACCGCCAGCAGAATTTCTTTGAAGAACATGCGTAAGTCACGATTCTTTCAAAAGGATGCCTACATTTCGGTAGACTTTCTGGAAAAAATGGTGGAAGTGGTCAAAATGAAAGATGCGCCCAAAATTCCAGGTGAATTTGACATGGTGCTCCAAAACGCGGAAGGCGAACGAAAGCAAATCTATTTCGAGAATCCGGATATCCATCCCAACAACGCTATTTTGGATGAATTGGAAACCTTTGCGGATGCCATCCAAAATGATACGACCCCTGTGGTTAGTCTAGAGCAAGGCACCAACGCTTTGAAAGTTGCCTTGCAAATCATTGAAAGTTTTAAAAAGTAGTATACCATGAATACGATAGCCGTGATTGGTGCAGGTACCATGGGCAATGGAATCGCACATGTTTTTGCCCAAAGTGGTTTTAAGGTCAATTTGGTTGATATTTCGCAAACCTCCTTAGATAAGGGCGTGGCCACTATTACCAAGAATTTGGACAGAATGGTCGCCAAAGAAAAGATTGACGAAGCTCAAAAAAATCAAACCCTAGCGCACATCCAAACCCATACCAACTTGGCGGAAGGGGTGAAATCCACGGATTTGGTCGTGGAGGCCGCCACAGAAAACCTAGACATCAAACTAAAAATTTTCGAGGAATTGGATAACGTTTGTGACGCCCAAACCATTTTGGCTACGAACACCTCGTCCATTTCCATCACTCAAATTGGCGCTGCAACCAAACGCCCCGATAAGGTGATTGGAATGCACTTCATGAACCCAGTGCCAATCATGAAGTTGGTAGAAATCATAAGAGGGTATAGCACCTCGGACGAAGTGACCCAAACGATAATGGAGCTTTCCCAAAAGTTGGGAAAAACACCCACCGAAGTAAATGATTACCCGGGATTCGTAGCCAACCGTATCCTAATGCCCATGCTCAACGAAGCGATAGAAACCCTCTACAATGGTGTGGCGGGTGTAACAGAAATCGATACCGTCATGAAATTGGGAATGGCACATCCTATGGGACCTTTACAACTTGCTGATTTTATTGGTTTGGATGTTTGCCTTTCCATTTTGAATGTGATGTATGACGGTTTCAAAAATCCAAAATATGCGCCCTGCCCTCTACTGGTCAACATGGTAATGGCCGGTAAATTGGGGGTAAAATCAGGAGAAGGTTTTTACGATTATTCCGAATCCCGAAAGGCGGAAAACGTTTCAAAACAATTCAGCTAACGCAAATGGCCATTATCCAACCATTTCGTGCCATTCGCCCCACGAAGGATAAGGCTCCTTTTGTGGTGTCTCGTTCGTATGAAGAATACGGGACAGAGGAATTGCAGGCAGTTTTGGAATTCAATCCATTTTCGTTTTTGCATATCATCAACCCAGGATTCAAATTTCACAAGCACATTACAGGTAAAGAACGCTTTGGTTTGGTGCATAACCGTTATTTGGAGTTTCTGGAAGAAGAAATTTTCCAACGGGATGCCGAACCTTGTTTCTATTTGTATGAGATTTCCAAAGGAGACTTTTTAAGCCTGG
>JBCBCH010000095.1:0-8129 GCA_038530835.1 Bacteroidota bacterium
CAAAGGTTGGAAGGGATTTCAACCTTTGATGTTATTGTGATTGAAGTCTTTGTTGCCGACCAAACTGCTAAAGCGCTCCTCATCTGTTAGCGCCGTATTGATGCTATCCACTTGAATTTTAAGGCTTTCATGATAGTGGATTTGTTGTTCGAGCAATTTTTGATTGTATTCCAATTCTTCAATAATGAGGGTCAACGATTTATCTTTTTCTTTTTTGGTATTCTGCGCTTCGTTCAGATTACTAAAGTAGACCCCGAGAAATACCCCAAAGGCAACTATAATAATCTCTAAAAGGTATTTGACTATCGTTTTGGTGGATATTGTCATTTTGGATGGTATTGGTGCATTGGCCTTTTAATAATACAGAATAATCGGGAATTCTAGTTTTTTCGAGGAGGTATGTTCCTTTTTTCTCCACATAAGCGTTTCTGCCAAGGGCTAATTCGGTTTTAGCGGCTTAGTCGTATCTCCATTGTTGTAGTTCAATCAGGTTTCCTTCGGGATCTCGGGTGTAGACAAAGGTAATTTCACCAACGCCTTTTATTTCTTTTTGGGTCGGTTCCCCAGCTAAAGTCCCGCCGTTTTGCTTGAGTTTTTCAATGGTTTCCCTCAGGTTTTCTACTTCAAATGCAATGTGTCCAAAACCTTGATGATTGGGAAAAGGTTGGTCTTGGGCAGCGATGGATTCATACTGATAGATTTCCAAGGTGGGGCCTTCTTCGCCATATCCTGGTAGGAGTAGATGCGCCCCTTCCAAAGCCGCGTTTTTCAAACCGGTTCCTTTTTCCAGCCAGGCACCGGATTGTTTGCGTATTGGAGGAACCAGCTTACATTGAAACGTTTGGGTATAAAAGGCCACGAGCTTGCGCCAATCTTTGCTGACAATATTGGTGTGGGCAAATCGCATGGTTTTCTTAAATGCTTTCCAAATCGGTTAGGGTGCGGTCGTTTGTGATATTTCCTGTATTTATGGTCGTATCGGGCTCAAAAAGCAGAACGCTGGTTTCTTCTTCAGCGTAGGGTTTATGTTCAACGCCTTTGGGAATGATTACAAATTCTCCAGGAAGAACTTCTAAGGTTTTTTCCTTAAGTCGCATATGGAGCTTGCCTTCAATAACAAAGAACAATTCGTCCTCATTTTCATGATGGTGCATGATGAATTCCCCTTTGAACTTGGCTATTTTGACAGCTTGGTTGTTTAGCAATCCAATGATTTTTGGAGACCAATGGTCTTGGATTTGATTTAGTTTTTCGGCGACGTTGACTTTCTCGATTTCCATAGATTATAGGTTTGCGGTGGGTTCATGTTCGATTTTGAAGTTGCAGGAGTTGGCGATAAAACACATTTTATTAGCCTCCTCGTGCAAAGCATTGGCCATTTCTATCATAGCACTATCTGCTACTTTTACCCGCGGATGAAGTACTACCGAAGTGAACCTGCCACCTCCTTTGCTGTCCTCTTGCATAATGGCACTGGCTTCATCTTCATAGGCAGTGACAACCACTTTATTCGCGGAGCAAAGATGTAGGTACCAAAGCATATGGCAAGTCGAAATGGAGGAGAGAAACAATTCTTCCGGATTGTATCGTGATTTATCCCCACGGAAAGAAGGGTCCGAAGAACCCTCAATAGCATGACCTTTGCCCGGAATCGTAGTGATATGGTTTCGGCTATAGGCAGTATACCCAGAAGTACCTTTGCCTTCATTACCTATCCATTTGATTACAGCTTTATAGTGATGTTCTTTCATAGCTTATTGACTTAGTTTTTCGATTATGCGTTCCCCAAAGGATTGCTGTTCCAAATTGGATTCCAAGGTTTCCAAGTGGTGCATTATGGAGGTGTCCTCACTTAGGAGCTCGAAAGTAGCTGCTTTTCCTGCCTCCCAGATTTCGGTAAAGTAGGGGAGGTTCTGCTTGGCTTTTTTGGTGAGGTTGAATACGGTTTTTCGTTTATCCCGCTCATCCTTGGTTTTGGTGATATATCCATTTACTATCATCTTATCCGTCATTACATGAATTGATTGGTGCGTGAATTTCAATTGTTGTGCGATGTCCATCACAGAACTGTTTGGAGCACTATCCAAGATAAAAAGGACCAAATACCAACTGGGTTCCACATCCATGTCCAGATTTTTGTACATGGCCCGCAAGCTATGGGTCATTTTATCGCTAATGCGCTTGAGCCGTGAATCTAAGTTGGCGTACCCTAAATGACGAATTAAATCATGCTCCATATCACCAGTTTCATTGCAAAGATATAAATTACGCAGTCAACTGCGTAATTAAACTGCATTTGAGGATTTTTCCTTTGGTTTATGATTCAATCGGGGGAGTTGCTACAGGGAAAGTACCTTTTGCATTTCAGTGTCATAGACCAACATGCCTTCATTTGTATCATCCAATTCCCCGAGCAATTGTCCTTGGTTATTCCAAACCGCGCTCTGGCCATTGCAAACAAAATCATCACAAAATCCGATGGCATTGCACATTAATATTGGAGTTTGGAATTCTTGGGCGATTGCCGGAAAGTGTACATAAGCTTTGGCACTGCCGCGGTGTGGCTTGGCCACGCTGGCCACGTAGACATGAGCTCCATTTTCCTTTGCTTCCACAAAATGGCTTCTTTGCAAGGTCTCATAACAAATCCCCAAGGCAATGTCGGTATCCTTTATGGTGAGGGAGGGCTGATGCGTTCCGCTGGTAAAAAAAGGTAACTCATCTTCATGCAATAGCTTTTTGGAATACACCAATCGTTCTAGCATGGGCTGAAAAAGCAACATACTAATATAAATGCCTTCTTTCGCAAGAATGGGCATACCTATACCGATAGTGATATTTGAAGTATCAGCCAGCTTTTGAAAAGGTTCAAAAATTTCATCTTCCTTGGTCGTAGCAAGTTGCTCGGCCAAAGCAGGCTCGTATCCCGTAATCGATAGTTCAGGAAATACAATCAAATCCACCTCGGCTTCAATGGCACGTTCAATAAAAGCCAGATGATGGGCGATGTTATGGGTTACATCACCTTTTTTGGATTGGATTTGTGCAATACCGATTTTCATTTTTTACTGGTTACACAAGGATTGGTTTACCCTGGAATTACTGTACAAACTTGGCCAAGATTTCATCTAATTTGGCAATATCCTCTGGATTTTTGACGTAATCATCCAGTTCCGTGTCACCCATACTTTGAATTCGATATTCAGGAAGCTGCGCTTTGAATTGTAAATACACAAAAGTATCCACAAGCCGTTCCTTTACCCCATGAGAAAGTTTGTGTTTTTGAACCAGAGAAGATTCCATGCCCATATGCGTAATTTCATGGACTATGGTATTTGCCGGGCTCTTGTAGTTCATAAATTGCCCTTTGGCATTCGTTAATAGGGTTACTCTTCCCGTATCCGGATCGTAGCTGCCACCAGTACCATACAAAGTGAAAACAATGGGGTAATTGTCGAAGGTTTTAAAGTTCCAATCCCAGCTATCTTTTCTTTCCCCAATCTCATTGATGATTTGTTCAATGAGTTGTTTTTGGTCTTTGACGCTTTCCGTGGCCAGCTTATAGTCGTTTTTGTTGAAAATCTCGGTTTCCAAAAAATTGTAAATGATAGCATAGTCGTCATTGCCAAAAGTGCCCTTTTTTGATTTGACAACAAGCGAATCGATTATCGCTCCTTTAGGAAGCTTGATGCGATAACCCTGTTTTTCGAAAAAACCAATGTCATTGATGGTCCGCCAGACCGAAGTAGCTTCTTGCTCTACGCTGGGAGGCATGATTTCTATTTCGATTTTTTCTTGGGATATTGCCTTTGCACCCAAGAGCAACAAAAAAGCAATTACAATTCTCTTGAAAGGTTTCGTGGTGATGGTCATCGATTTTACTTAAGCTCGGTATTTAACTGAAAACTACACCTTTTTTAGCATCACGTTTGTTAACAACTTTACAATTTTAAAGGATGTCTGCTAGCTTTTGGTAGCCCATTCTAAAAGTCAAAACCAATGATTTACTGAAGAAGACACAAGTATTGACTATTCGAGCTCTTTGTTGATTTTGGTGATGCATTCGGAATATAAGCTTGCCATTTCGGTCGCCGCATTTGCCGATTGTTTGGCCAGAACGATTTTGGCGGATAACATATTTTCAAATTCATATTCCGACAGAACTTGGTAGCTGTCGTTGGTGAATGTGCTTTGTTTCCCTTCAAAATCTTTAGTGACGGTAGGAATGGTTGAGGTACTGTTGATGATAAGAATCCTAGAGTTTAGATACGGAACGATATTGTTTTGCAAGTATGTGGTGGTCAGACCAGTTGTGGCAAGATAGGTTTCTTCTGCCGCCGCAATGTCAGAGACCAAGAATTGGAGATTTTGGTCTTTAATGAGTCCTATTTTCCCCGTGTTGTTGATGTTCTTTCTTACTGAAGTTTTTGGGTTGAAGTAATAGGCATTTAGCATTTCGGTTATTGCGTCTTTGAAGGTTTCTGCATCCTTCTGGGTAAGCACGGGATGGGGCCCCAGTAAGGGAAGCATGGTGGTTAAATCATCTGCGATTTCTTCATGCTTCTCAATGGCGTTTTGAATGCCCTCAACATTGTTCTCAAGTTCTTTCTTTAATCGATTGAGAATGGCTTTTTCTTCATTGGATGCTTTGATGCTTTCGTCCCATTTGTTGATTTGGAGGGCAATCAAGATGCCGATGACCACCAGAACGATTTCCCCGATGGCATATTTCAGATACTTGCCCCTGTTTCCGGAATGCAAAGCAGTTTGACGAAGGTTTCTAAAGAATCGTATCATGTTAGGTGGTCCAATACAAACAATCACTTGTGGTTCCCAGCGATTTGTTCATTACAAGGATAGGATTATTATTTCATTTTGACGCTAGCGGATTAAAAATCACCAAGCATAAACTTTTCCAATTCAGTTTCCATAGCTTGTTTTTCCATATCGAGTACGAGATATGAATGCTGGGAACCTTCCTTGGCAATCCATTGATTGCCACCTGTGCTGTCGGCAACGCAGAGACCATCTTTTACTTTATGCCAATAGTGCCCAAGGCCATTTCTAACCGCATATAACACGGCAGTTTGGTCAAATGTGGCGTTGTCATAAATCTTACCTTGAAATTGATGGTTCATCCAAGGGGCATATTTGCTAAAATGATAGAATCCCAAATACAAGGGAGAATCTTTTGGGAGTTGGTTGAATACTTCTCCTGTTTTAAGGCTAGCGCCCAGTTCGGCCCCTGAAAATGTGATGGGGAGTTGAAGCTTTTCCAGTACATATTTCGTTACCCCAGGCATATTTCCATCAAAATTCCATTCGTTTTCACTCGTTGGAAAATTGCCCCCCATGATAACGAATTCCTTCACCTTGCGATGCACAAGGTCCCAACCGGATAGACTTGAATACCCATCGGGTTTCGAATCAAGCAACAACTTGATATTCATTAAAGGCCCAACTGCGACCACAACGACACTCTTGTCTTCACTTTTGCTGAGCAGCTTTCGATATAGCTTGGTTGCGTCTGGAGCATTCTTCAGCGTAACATCGTGCGGCAGTGCCGTTGCAATAACTTTGGAATGGTTCCATGGCGTTTCGTGAACTTCGCCCAATCTTCTGCCGATGGGGATATCAGGATTGCCGTAATGGGTATTGACTGCATCAATGGCACTTACTGCATATTTTTCCAGATTCCAGCACATCACGCCGAGCAATTCCATCTCATTTTTGTTTTGAAAATGGTTCAGCATGGCCAGTGCTCCCAAATCATCAGCATCTCCGCCGAAATCCGTATCAAAAATGATGATAGGTTTTTCCTGAGCAAGAGATGGGATGGATACCGCAAAGCAGCTTAGTAGTACAAAAAAGACAGTTCGTATCATTTTTTGGTTTCATTGGGCAACGCGAAGGCTACGTATAGGTTTCCTTTAGGGGTACCTAGCTTGGTCCCGCCACAAGCCAAAACAATATATTGCTTTCCGTCCACTTGATAGGTAGACGGGGTTGCAAAGGCTGGATAGGGAAGTTGTGTTTCCCAAAGGAGTTGCCCAGTGGTTTTGTCGAAAGCCCGAAAGAAGCCATCTTTTGTGGCAGCAATGAAAAGTAACCCACTCGCCGTAACGACTGGGCCACCATAATTTTCTACGCCGGTATTTTTAATGCCTTTTTCCAAAAGCTTGGGCTCATGTCCTAAATTGATTTGCCATACATATTCTCCAGAATTCAAGTCAATCGCACTCAAGGTACCCCATGGTGGATTAATGGCGGGCAAACCATTACTATCCAGAAACTTGTTGTAGCCTGTGCTTTTGTAAGGCAACCAGACTTTTTCATCAATGGTTGTTGCACTTACTTCTTGTTTTTCTTCCCCGTACAAAAAAGCCATAATCGATTGTATTTCCGTATTGGAAAGCATCGGAAAGCCAGGCATCATTCCTTTACCATTTTGGATGATGTTGGATACAAAGGCTTTGTCCTTGTTCAGATGGAGGTCCCCTAAAGCTGGAATATTGGATACGGATTCTTGGCCCATGGTATGGCAACTGATACACAAAGTATTGAAAAGCCTTTCTCCTGTGCTGAGGTTGGCTAGACTTTCCTGCTTGGGATTTTCCATCATCTGGTGTATCCAAGCCATATTGTTGGCATTAACATATAAAGTACCTTCTGGGTCCGCCGCAGCACCACCCCATTCGGCACCGCCATCATACCCTGGAAGGAGAACCGCTCCCTGTAAACTTCCTGGAGCGTAAACCTCGGTTTCATATTGTTCGAACTCCTGAACAAGTTCCTCTCGGTTCTCGGCATAGGGACTAATATCTGTTCTGGTCAGTGTATTGGATTCGCGTGCGAAGGGTTTCGGTTTTGTGGGAATGGGTTGGGTTTTCCAAGTAGTTTCTCCCTCAAGAGTTGAACTGGGCACGGCTACTTCGTCAATAGGGAAAAAAGGTTCTCCGGTTTCGCGGTCAAATACATAAACATAGCCCTGCTTGGTCGTTTGGGCCACCACATCTATTTTTTCACCATTTCGAGTAAGGGTCAAAAGATTGGGAGGTGCGGGGAGGTCTCTATCCCAGATATCGTGGTGGGTGGTTTGAAAGTGCCAAATGCGTTCGCCTGTTCTGGCATTAAGGGCTAGCAGGCAATCAGAAAACAAGTTTTGGCCTTCACGATTCCCACCATAAAAATCGTACGCCGCAGAACCGGTAGGAACATAGACAATTCCTCTTTTTGGGTCTACGGCCATACCCGCCCAGTTATTCGCTGCGCCAGTCTGTTTGTTTTCGTAAGCATCCTTAGGAAAGGTTTCGTAGCCAAATTCGCCTGGATGGGGAATGGTATGGAAAGTCCATTCCAACTTGCCTGTTTTCACGTTGAATGCTCGAATGTCACCAGGTGCGGCATCCACATCTTCAGAAACCCGGACGGGCATAATAATCAAATCCTCATAAATGGTCCCAGGAGTATTGGAGACCATGAATTTATCTTGGGCAATTTCGGGGAGACCGGTATGCAAATCTACTTTGCCTTTATCACCAAAACTTTCAATTGGTTTGCCATCATCGGCGTTCAAGGCCCAAAGATTGGGACCAGCGGTGTATAAAATGCGTCGGTCCTTGCCTTCTTTCCAAAAAGAAACACCACGACTGGTGCTTGCCCAATGGCGGAGGGTATCTCCAAAAATCCAACGTTGTTTCCCGGTAGCCGCATCCAAAGCAAAAGCTTGTACGGAAGGGGTTACGCCGTACAAAATACCATCAATAATTAGGGGATTGGTTTGAATTTGACCAGAATCCGGCGTGGCATAAGTCCAAGCTATTTTGAGTTGGTCAACATTTTCTTTGGTAATCTGCGTTAACGCTGAGTAATGGTTACGGTCCGGTCCGCCTAAATACTCTGACCAATTTTTAGGGTTCGCTTTTTCTGCAGGTTTGTCATTCTTTGGATTACATTGGACAAAAAGAAGAACCACGACGAATACCGCTGAACATTTTTTGATAAGGCTGTAGTCATTTTTACGCTTGTGAGATTCGGTCATTATACCTGTAAGCTTGCTTATGCTATTCTATTTTCTGCTCTTAAGTATTTTTTTAATCTTTTTGGAAGGCTTCATTTTATTTTTAGAG
>JBCBCH010000096.1:0-8069 GCA_038530835.1 Bacteroidota bacterium
GTCCACGAGCAAAAAGACCCTTTGCTTATTTATAAGTTTGAGGCGTTTGAACTCTTTAAGGAGATGATTGACAAAGTCAACAAAGAAATCATCTCTTTCTTGTTCAAAGGAGAGCTGCCCACCGAAAACCAGAATCAGATTCAAGAAGCACGTGCCCAGCGCAGACCTAAAGAAAAACTACAAACCTCAAAAGAAGAAATTCCCAACAGCGATGAACTTGCAGCGCAAAATCGCGCGGCAGGTCAGACCCAACGCTCAAGGCCTCAGGTTACCGAAACCATTACACGGGAAAAACCGAAAATTGGCCGAAACGAGCGAGTCACCATAAAAAATGTGATGTCTGGAGAAAGTAAAGTCGTGAAATTCAAACAAGCTGAGCCGCTTATCGACAAGGGCGAGTGGGTCATTGTTGAAGATTAATCGGAAAAGACCTGTTGGGTCAACCAAATCACCCAGCTAGTTTGATTTATTCGACAACATAAGTTAGATTTACCACAAAATACCCCACGACTCATACTCTAGCTATCCAATTTGACAACCTCTAGGTGGAGAAATCGCAGCGCCAAACCAATTTCATGAAGATACCCAGTAAGGATACATATCGCTTACAGGATAAAATTAAACTGGTGTTTAGCGTAAACTACAGTTCTGCGATTTTCGCAATTCTTTTTGGCCTAGTTTGTCTGTTTTTCTTGAATATTCAAGGAGTGATTCCATGGGTGTTTTTTGGCTTTGCCATCTTGAATTTGGCAAACACCTTTGCGTTCAAGGTGCACGATAATCTCACAATTACGTATAACATCACCTCGATTTTGGCCATGATTGGGGCCGTGGTGATAACGCTATTCAGTGGCGGTATTCAAAGTCCTTTTATTTTCGTACTGGCCATCGTCGTATTCGCGGGCTACGTAACGACTAAAATTTATGGTCGCGTGTACCTGGTCATCAATCTTGTGGTGGTGGCACTCATTTTTCTCTATGATTTGAGTGATTTTAAGCTTTCCGAGAATACGGTTCCTGAAGATTCAAGTCGTTGGTTTGCCTTTTTAAGTGTGGTTTTCGCGGTATATCTGCTTGGTGGAGTGTTTGGCAAGAATTTATTGCGAGCCCATCACAACCTATACAAGTCCAGAAGGGAAATCCAAGACCGTATTGATGAAAAGGAAACCCTCTTGAAGGAAGTACACCACAGGGTTAAAAATAATCTGCAAACGGTTTCCAGCTTGTTGAGTTTGCAAAGCAGGGCCATTGCAGATGAAAAAATCAGCACTATCATCAAGAGTAGCCAAAACCGTGTGGTTTCCATGGCAATGGTTCACGAAATGCTCTATAAAAGAGATGATTATCTATCCAAAATCGAGTTGAAACCTTATGTGAAAGAACTTTGCGAGTACTTGGTTCGCTCCGTAAAAGGGAATACGCACAATATCAAGTTGGATTTGAACATCGTTGATGACGAAAAACTGAGTATCGATACGGTAATTCCATTGGGGCTTATCATCAATGAAACCATCACGAATGCCTTGAAATATGGTATTCAAGATGAGGAATCAGGTACCATATCCATTTCCTTGCAAAGGGCAACCCCAAAAAAATTCCATTTGCACATTGGGGATGATGGCGTGGGCTATCCAGATGAAATCAACCCAAAGACATCCAAATCCTTGGGATTGAAACTCATATACAATCTCGCGCGACAACTCAGAGGTTCCATCTCACGAAATTCCGATAAAAAGGGCACACACTACATCATGGAATTTGAAGAAATCATCGAAGATTTCAACGCTATTGAATAAAACCTTTCCCTATCTTTAGAAGGTTAACCCAACACCTTCACAATGCTCAAAAAATGTCTTTTGTCCCTCTTCTGGGTCTGCACTTCCCTTTCCGCACAAGATTATTTTCTCAAAACCTATGAACCGTATGACCCAGAGATTCCTTCTCCAGAGGCTTTTTTGGAATATGGCATAGGAGAAAAACATACGCGACATGACCTGGTTGTAAGCTATCTCATGACCTTGGCAGAACTTTCGGATAAGGCTTCCATAGAAGTATACGGGCGCTCGCATGAGAACAGAAAATTGGTGTTGTTGACCATTTCTTCCAGTGAAAACGTAAAACGTCTTCCAGAAATCAAGAAAAAACATCTGGAGTTTACCGACCCAACATTAAATCCAACCAACTATGATGACCTTCCCATTTTCATCAATTTGGGATACAGTGTTCATGGTAACGAGGCATCCACCACAGAAGCTGCGTTGCTTGCGGCATATACTTTGATTGCTTCTGAGCATCCAGATATAAAGAAGTATCGGGAGAATAGTGTTGTTTTTATCGACCCTGTGCTAAATCCTGATGGGAGGGACCGATTTGTACATTGGGTGAGCATGTACCAAGGCAACCCAATTGTTGCGGACCCATCTGATGCTGAGCACAATGAAAGTTGGCCGCGTGGGCGAACCAACCACTATTGGTTTGACATGAACCGGGATTGGTATTTGGGGATTCACCCGGGAAGTCGTGCAAAACTGAATTGGTATCATCAATGGTACCCTAATGTTGTTGGTGATTTTCATGAAATGGGCTCACAAAGCACCTATTTTTTTGAACCCATGAAAACCAATGGCTCTTTGAATCCTATTATGCCCAAAGAAAATTATGAGGATTTGAATGAGCTTTTCGGCACTTATTTTTCAAATGCGCTGGATAGCGTTGGCACCTTTTATTTTACCAAGGAAGTTTTTGACGGCACCTATCCGGGATATGGCTCTTCCTATCCAGACCTACAGGGTGGTTTGGCCTTATTATTTGAACAAGCCAGTTCAAGAGGGCATGTGCAAACTTCTGCATATGGTGAAATTACATTCCCCTATACCATTCGAAATCAGTACATCACAAGCATAGCCACCATAAAAGCTTCGGTGGAGAACAAAGCCGTTTTGCGGAAGTATCAGCAAGATTTTTTCAAAAGTGCGTTGAGCAACGCATCAAAATCCAAAGTGCGTGGATATCAATTTAATAAAGGAAAAGATGCGAATCGTACCAAAGCTTTCTTGGATAAACTCTTATTGCACAAAGTGGAAGTATTGCAAAATGGCGATACCTACACCGTACCCACCAGACAACCTCAGCATCGTATGGTGCAAAGTGTTTTCGAAACCTATACCCAATATCAAGACAGTGTTTTTTATGATGCTTCTTCTTGGTCTTTGGGGAATTTCTATAACATTGACTACAAACCGATTTCAAGTACGCCTACAGGAACTCCATTGAAGGATTTGGAAGGGATTGCAAAACCCACAGCAGTTTCCATGACGGACTATGCCTACATTATGGATTATAATGATTACAACGCAGTAGGCGCCCTGTATGCCATGCAAAAACAAGGTCTGGTTGTAGCTTCAGCATTTAAACCGTTTACCGCTAAAACTTCAGCAGGAGAAAAAGCTTTCGATTATGGCGCAATGATATTGCCCGTACCCCTACAGAAAAAGGACAGCAAAGCCATTTTTGATATCGTAAAAGAGGTACAGGAAACGTATCAGGTTCCTATTTATGCCGTATCTACTGGGTACAGTACTAAGGGAATCGATTTGGGGAGTCGAAACGTACGCCCGCTAAAACAACCCAAGGCTGCTTTGGTTATAGGCGAAGGCGTAAGTTCCTATGAAGCTGGTGAGGTATGGCATTTGTTGGACACACGGATTCATATGCCCATCACCAAAATCCCAACCCGTTATTTTGAACGCGTTGATTTGGACAAATACAATACTCTGGTGATGGTATCCGGAAGCTATTCCTTCTCCGATAAAACGAAAGAAAAGCTCAAAGCTTGGGTTGGACGAGGCAACACCTTGGTAACGATTGGACGTGCCTCCAAATGGGCCATAGACCAGAAATTGGTCAAAGAAAAACTGACCGAATCCGAAAAGGATACAACCATGGTGACCAAACGCCTGCCTTACGTAGACGCACCCGAAAACCGGGGCAAAGAATACGTGGGTGGTTCAATTTTCGAGGTAGACTTGGATACTACCCATCCTTTGGCTTTTGGTTATACCGATGAACAAATACCGGTATACAAAAACAATACAGTATGGTTGGCGCCTACGAAGAGCTCGTATGCCACGGTTGCAAAATACAGCAAGCGCCCCAGGATTGATGGTTTTATTACCGAAAAAAATCTAGAAGAAAAGGTAAAACCTTCTGCTTCCCTTATTGTGAGCAAAATTGGAAGTGGTAGAGTGGTACTGTTTGCCGACAATCCCAACTTTAGGGGTTCGTGGTATGGGACCAATCGCTTGTTTTTGAATGCGCTTTTTCTTGGGGATAAAATCTATGTCCCAGAATAAAAACGAGGAATAGGAATTTAGACTATTTGAAAAAGGATTTCCGAAACAAAGAGAGCAGTATAGTTTAACGAACAAACTACTTTCTACGTTCAGGAAGTTTGGAAGAAGGTAAGGACCTCTGTTGAAACAGAAAGGCGAAAACGAGACTGCAGAATAAAACGGCCAGGATTAGAGTAAGCACCATATGAAATCTTTATTGCTATTCTTGAATTAAGCTAACTTGGCTCTGCTTCTTTTGGTTTTGAAAGAAAGCGCCTTTTTTACCCTAGCATTTTTGAATCTGTACAAACGAGCTACTTCAACTTCTTTAGCTGCCTTATCCTCGATTTTGATATCCAAAGTCACACCTTGAGCAACAGTTTCAACCTTAACTTCGGCTTTAGGAGTGTTTCCAAAGGAAGCAACAGTGATGAAAAGAACGGCGATTGTGGTAAGTAGGGCTTTCATGATTTGGGTTTTTATTACAAGAATAAAATTACCCTCGACCCCTACCTGAGGCAGATTTAACTCGGTTAACCCTACTTTTTTTTCGGTATCGGAACGATTTTAGGATGAAGTGTATTTTATCCTCGACAAACGTTTTCGGGTTGAATTACCGCCTATCGAGAACAGGTGCATTTCGTCGATGAAGTCAACAAGGAAGCTGTACTAGAAAATTTGGATTTATACAATTTTTCGCATAGTATTTGAAGTCTTTTTCTGAACATACTCCGGGGTAATCTCCTCTAAATCCCTTTAAATCTTCAATAATTTGAAAATGGAGATGGGGTGCATAGCCCACATTGATTTCAGCAGTGCCCAAGGTACCAATTACCGTTCCCGCTTCAATTTCTTTTCCTTCAGTCCAAAGTTGAAAAGACTCCAATGATAAATGTCCATAGAGTGTATAAAAAGTCATCCCAGCCGTTACATGTTCCAAAATGACCGTCGGACCATAATTTCCAAAGTCGGAATTATTCGCAAAACTGTGTATTTTTCCTTTGATAGGGGCTACCACAGCCGTTCCTGCCTTAGTCCAAAAATCCACCCCCAGATGAATGTTCCGAACCGCTTCGGATTGAAATCGTTCTGAATTCCCATAGAGGTTTCGTTTTTCTAAATATCCGCCCACTGCAACAGTTTTTCCTGTCTTTTTCAAAAGTGTGCTGATGTACGTTTCACACACCTCCGCTTGGGTGATATCCAACCCTACCAATTCGGGGTTGTTGGTTGATAGGTCAAGTGGCATAAAATCATCCGAAGTGACATGCTTCAACACATGGGTTCCAGAAGGATAAAGCTTTTGTAATACACTTGAAAGCGGTTCTTCCATAAGGGTCAAGATTAACTTTTTTTAACAACCCTACAAGTAATACTTAGTATCTTCATGCCACTAAGAGAGAAAATGATATCATGCGAAACCAATTTTTAGTCCTTACCATCTTTATAGGACTACTATCCACCCAATGCCAATCTTCCGGGAAGAAATCCAACGAAATGGCCAAAAAGTCCATGAACCCCGTGGAAAAAGAGATCGTTTCCCAGCAAACCCTTGATTCTTTGGAGACCGCCTACTTCGCAAGTGGTTGCTTTTGGTGTGTTGAAGCCATTTTTGAAAGCGTAAAAGGTGTAAAAGAAGTGTATTCCGGATATTCTGGAGGTGAGGAAAAAAATCCCACCTACGAAGATGTGGCCTATGGCAGAACAGGACATGCTGAAGCGGTGGAGGTCTACTATGACCCCGAAGTTATTAGCTACAAACAATTGGTTCAAGTATTTTTTGGCTCGCATGACCCAACGGCACTTAACCGTCAAGGGCCCGACCGAGGGTACCAATATCGTTCCGTTGCTTTTTATAAAGATGCTTCCGAAAAGAAAATTATTGAGGATTATGTTTCTCTATTGACAAAAAAGCAGGTGTACGACCGACCTATTGTAACCCAGGTATCACCTTTTGTGAAGTTTTATATTGCTGAAGAATATCATCAAGATTACGAGCGCAGGAATCCCAACAATCCGTATATCAAGAATGTTTCCATTCCACGTTTGAATCGCTTCAAGGCCAATTTTGGGTCTTATTTGAAAGATGACCTAGCGCATTAGCATCTTCTCTAAAGGACTTTTTAGATAAAAATGAATTGTGCAGTACTCGGAGTTTAGTGCAAGGAAGTGATACGGTATTCGGCTTATTCAGCTTGCCAAGAAGAAAAGCAATATGGGGCCAGCGGTGTAAGTTTGGGACATTGCAATGGAAGTGGAATTGATCTATTGCTTTAAAACCAAATCACTAAACTTGGCGTCAATCGTAATCTTTTTGGAGGTGTCTGAGGATTTATAGGTTCCCATCAATAGTTTATTCCCCATTTCCGTAGATACGTCAAGAGTTATGCTCTTTGGAACAGTAACATCAGACAGTCTTTCGTTAATAAGTAGTATAAAGGGTGTTTCGGGAATGAAGCATTGCAATTCACCATTATCCAGTTGAATATCCAAATCTTGAAAATCATTTCCCACTTCGTTGATAGCCAAGGCACCATATCTGTTGGAAAGAAATGCCCTGCTTACCACCTTGTCAATGGTTACATTCGAGGAAACTGAACTCAGCGTCAACTCTCTTACTTCCTTTAAATCAACTTTATCGGAGTATTTTGTGCTCAGCACCCCATCATTCCAACGTTCTACCAACACCGGGGAATAAGACGCTTTTATATCGGTACGTCCGCCATCAATGGTAAGGGCATGCAAGCTTGAGTAGGACAAGCTTGCATTTATGTTTTTGGTGTTTTCGGCCAATTTGACCTCGCCATGACGAACATCCAACTTCAGTTTTACCGACTTGGGCATTTTGATTTTGATGCTTCGCTTTACTTTCACTTTCTTGTTCTCACCATCTGATGAAAAGTAAAAAATACTGGGTTCGTCGCTATCCGTGGAAAACGAAAAATCCCCGTTAGATCGCAAAATGGTAACGCCATTTCTTCGTTCTTCAATCATTTCCCTGCGTTTTTCGCGAACGCGCTCTCGCTCTTCGATAATTTGCTCACGCTTTTCCTTCAGGTGTTCTCTTTGTTCTGCTCTGGCCTTAGCTTGCTCAGCAACCCTGTTTCCCCATTCTTCAAAACGCTTTTTGTATTCTTCATCGAAATTTTGGTTCAATTGTTTTTTCCATTCTTCCAAATATTTGTCCCCGTCTTTGCGATAGGCATCGTAATCAAAATCGATACTTGGTATTGGAGGCATGGGCGTTACCTCCGGAAGGACCAGAATTTCAGGAAGGTCAGGAATTACCAGTTGCTCGAACAAAGGCTCTACAAAAGTTTTCTCCGGAAACTCAAAGTTGTATTCGTACGAAAAGTTATCTCCGAAAAGCCCTCTTGTGCTCCCTTTGGAACGAATTTGAACCGATTTGCTATTGCCGACAATGGAAAAAGGGTCTTGTTCGAAAAAACGTTTGGCCTCTTCATCGGTAGCTTCAACAATTTCAACCGTCGCCGTAATTTCCACCTGATTTTTGGACCATGTCTCAAACTCGATGTCAGTATAACTGGTTTTGATTTCGATGGTGGCATCTTTATCCACCGCAAAGCTCTCCTTGTACGTTTTTGATTTCTGACCGCTCACCGAGGTAGTCACCAATAGCAACGCACCAAGAGCACCCTTAAATAATATTTGATTCCTGTTCATTTTGTGATGATTTTAATTGATTCAATTTTGATTTTAGTTTTTGTAGCAATTGAA
>JBCBCH010000097.1:0-8062 GCA_038530835.1 Bacteroidota bacterium
TGAAACTTTTTAGGAAGCGTTAAGTCGCGAAGCGGAATATTCAATGCACCAGACAAATGGTCCATTTGATACTCTTCTTCTGAGCGCACATCCAGTACCGCAAGATTCTCATCTTTTGCCAACAGCTTTAGAAAGGCTAATGCCTCTATCCCCAACACATTCACGCAATCCAAAATTTCATAGCTTTCTTGAAGCTTTCGTATTTCTTTATGCTCAGGTTTTGGTTGAATGGCCATTTTAAGATACCGATGGTTTTGACTATCGAAAACCAGTACTTTTCCTGATAAGGGTTCCCCAATTCCAGTAATTACCTTAATTACTTCCAAGGCTTGCAAGGTTCCGATAATGCCAGGCACCACCCCCAGCACCCCATTTTCGTTACAACTTGGAATTTCTGTACCTTTTGGTATATTCGGAAACAAACAACGATAGGTAGGCCCGTTTTGGTAGTTGAAGACACTTACTTGGCCTTCAAACCCTTGAAGCGCTCCATAAACGAATGGTTTGTTTACTATTACACAAGAATCATTAATAAGGTATCGTGCTGCAAAATTATCCGTTGCATCTACCACCACATCATAGTTGGAAATGATTTCCAGCGCATTTTGCGGATTCAAAAATGTATTGTAGCCAATACATTTTGTATTACCATTTTGGGCATTTAGCCGTTTCAAAACGACTGCCAACTTTGGTTGTCCCACATCTTTCTCCTCGTATAACACCTGGCGTTGCAAATTGTGTAGGGCGACCGTATCTTTTTCCACTAGGCCCAAAGTCCCAACCCCCATCGCGTTTAGATATTGCACAACAGGTATCCCCAATCCGCCTAGTCCAACAACCAGAACTTTGGCATTTGCCAATTTCTGTTGACCTTTTTCGCCAAAACTAGGAAGTTGCTGTTGTCGAAGGTAACGGTTCATGAAGTTTGTGTTTTCAAAAGATTCTTGATTTGGTCGAAATCTTCCGGGTGGTTCACGTTGGCCAATTTCATATCCATTTCCGGATATACAATCTGGATGGGATGATTCAGTAAAAACCGTGTGGGATAGACATCACTAGTAGTTTTGTCCTGTATTATTTTGGCCAACCCTTGAGACTCCCAAATGGCAATAAGTGGCTCTGGCATATTTGTTTTTCGCGTAGCCATTGCCGTGGCCATTTTTGAAGCATCCCGTTCTGAGATTAGCCGCTGTATGGTTGATTTATCTACTAAGGGCACATCACAAGCCAAGACCAACCAAGCTACTTTTGGATGGGTCAGATGGGCGCTCAACATTCCATTAAGGGGTCCTTTTGCCAAGTTCTTATCAAAAATATACTTGGATTCATCCTTATCACTGAGTTGTTCGTTTCGCACGCTTATAAAAACCCTTTCACAAAAAGTCTCTAGCAAGCCAAAGGCATACTTCTCTTGGGACATACCGTGATAGTGCAATTGCCTTTTATCTTTCCCCATACGAATGCTCTTGCCGCCTGACAAGACCAATCCATACAATTGAGATACTTTGTTCACGGATAGTAAAAGATTTAGCCTCCGATGGAGGTCATGGAATTGTTAAAGATCGTTTTGGCGTGTTCTTCCTGTGCTTCAAAACCAGTTTTGGCGCGCTGCCCTATAATCTGTTGAATCAATGTTTTTACCTTTTGGTCATCTTGCGATTCACGCACCAAGTCACGCAAATTTGCTTTGGGTTTTCCATACAAACAGGTAATCACATCTCCCGTAGCGGTTACGCGAAGTCGATTGCACGACCCGCAAAACGTCCTTGTAAAAGATGGAATAATACCGAATGTGCCCATGTGTCCTGGTATTTTGTAATTAATGGACGTAGAGGTGGCAGGGGACTCCAATCTGTGAAAATCCGGAAAGTCCTCTCGAATCCGCTCCAAAATCGCTTTATGGTTCCACTTTATTCCCTCGAAGGATTTGGTACCACCATTAAACGGCATCTCTTCCAAAAAACGTACGGATACATTGTGGTGCTTCATCACCTTCAAGATAGGAATGATATCCTGTTCGTTCTGGTTTTCCAACACGATAAAATTAATTCGTACGTTGAACCCCTCGGTAATCAACCGAATGAGATTGTTGTGAACGGTATCGAATTGTTTTCTGCGGGTAATTCGTTCAAAAGTATCTTTATTGATAGCATCGAGACTTACATTGATATTCCGAATGCCCAAAGCTTTCAAAGTGTCGATATGTGGACCAATTAAAGTGGCATTGGTGGTTATTGAAATATCCCCAAGGCCTTCCATTTGGGTCAAGCCTTCCAATAATTTCATCAAATCCTTTCTTACAAAAGGCTCTCCACCCGTAATTCGGATTTTATCAATGCCCAAATCCACCAAGATACGGGAAACCCATTCCAATTCGTCAAGTGTCAATAAAGCATCGTTCTTGGCAAAGGCTATGCCTTCTGAAGGCATACAATAATTACATCGGAGGTTACAACGGTCGGTAACCGCAAGTCGCAAGTAATTTATTGTTCTTCCATGATTGTCAATCAAAGCCATAGGTCGTAAATCTCAAATTGAACCTGAATGCACTAACCTCCACTCACTGGAGGAATCAAGGCAATCTCGTCATACGGGTTCAGTGATTGTTCGTCTTCTGCATACGTATTGTTCACGGCAACAGCCAAAGAAGACAAATTGCCCAAATCTGGATACAAGTTAGAGAGAAAATCACGCAATTCCTTAACTGTAGCAGGCGCATTTTTTCCAGTGGCGCTTTGTGAGGGTATCGATAAGGAAGAACTTCCTATGATATCCTTGGTCACTCCAAACAAAAGTACTGTCATATATCAACCAATAATCTCTTTCTCAGGTACTTTAAGCAATTCTGGGTTTTTTGTATAAGGTTGCTGGTAAAATCTATTTCCTGTAGCAGCTTTTAGCGCGTTTGCAATAGCGCCACCGGCTGGAGGAAGCGTGGGTTCACCCAGTCCCGTAGGCGAAAACTCGTTCTGAATCAAATGGGTTTCCACTTCGGGTGCTTCTTTCATCCGAATCAACTTATAGCGGTCATAATTGTTGGCCAGCGGCTTTCCGTCTTTGAAGACATAATCCCCATACATCGCATGGCCCACCCCATCAATAACACCTCCTTCAATTTGGTTGAGCGCCCCGGTTGGGTTGACTACGATACCGCAGTCTACAACGCAGGTTATTTTTTTGATGACGGGTTTTCCGTTTTCAATTTCTACATCGGCTACCTCGGCAACATGCGTATTATGGCAGTAGTAGTTGACGAATCCTTGATATACGTTTTTGGGTTTGGTGCCCCATCCTGATTTTTCTACGGCCACCTTAATGACTTCTTCCATTCGCTCCGGAGAATATTGGATACGCTCATCCGTAGTGCCCTTCACTTTTTGCAAAAGGTCCAAGCGCAATTGAATTTTATCAACCTCCATCATTTCAGCGAGCTCATCAAAAAAGCTTTGTTCCGCTGAGGCCAAAAAGTTGGTAAATGGCGCTCGCCAAGCCCCAGTGGTAATTTCACTTTTATGGGCTTTGGTGTCTACCTGATAGTTTTCAATAGCACCGGCGGGAAAGAAATTAGGTATAAGCCCATACATGGAATCATTGATGGACGCTTCTTTCAAGTGATAGGCGGTTACTTTTCCATCCTTTACCCCGGCTTTGATACGATATTTTATCGCAGGGCGATATACTCCTGTGGTCATATCATCTTCTCTACTGGAAACTACTTGGACGGGTTTTCGAATAGCGTCTGAGATTTCTGCGGCCTCAACGACAAAGTCCCCGAAGAGTCTACGTCCAAAACCACCTCCCATTCGGGTCATATCCATTTGGATTTGCTCTGGGTCCCGTTCCAACAATTGGGCTATCAGTCCCGCTTTCCACTCAGGGGTTTGTACCGGACCTGCCAAATGCACCTTGTCATCGGTGACATTGGCATAAAAATTCATGGGTTCCATACAATTGTGTGGCAAAAAGGGTGATTCATAGGTACGTTCCAAAATCGCATCCGCTTCTGCGAAAGCTTTTTTCACATTCCCATCGACCCTTTGCGTCACGAAATCATTTCCATCAAGAATGCCATTTAATATGTTGTTATGCTCTTCCGTGCTTTCCAAAGTGCCTTTGGCTTCCCAAGTAGCTTTAATGGCCTTTTTGGCTTGCATTGCTTCCCAAGTGGTTTTGGCAACAACCACTACTTTGTCACTTGGGCTAATTTTACTTCGGAACCTGTCATCTTTTTCAAGATAAGCCCTAAGCTTGGCGCCAATCGTGATGACGTCCACGACGCCAGTCATTTTTCGAGCTTCTGCGTCGTCAAACGAAACCAGTTCCTGACCAAAAGCGGGTGGTCGCAATACGGACGCATAGAGCATTCCATCCACCTTATAATCCAAGCCAAACAATGGCTTTCCGGTTACGATTTCATCAAGGTCTACATTGGGTGCATCCTTGCCCATGATTTTATACTCTTTCGGACTTTTCAAGGTCACTTCTTCCGGCACTTCCAACTGAGCCGCTTCTTTCACCATGTCCCCGTATCCTAAAGTTTCCCCATTGGCATTGGTAATAGTACCTTCGCTTACGCTCAATGTGGACGCATCAACTCCCCAACGATTGGCTGCTGCTTGAACAAGCATATGCTTTGCTTTGGCTCCGGTCTGACGCAAGGCGTCCCAACCGTGTCGAATGGACTGGCTGCCCCCAGCAACTTGCCGTACAAAGCTCTTGGTATCCAATCCGGCTTGTTCCACATGGACCATGTCCCAGGCCACATCCAGCTCTTCCGCAATAATCATGGGCATGGAAGTTTTGACCCCCTGTCCTACCTCAGGATTGGGTGAAAAAATAGTAACCGCCCCGTTTTCGGCAATTTTGATGAAGGCGTTGAAATCCATGTAGTCCAGATTCGCCAAATCGATGACGGCTTCTTTTACTACTTTGGGCTTACAGGATTGGATAAGGTTGAAGCCAATAACCAACCCACCGCCTGCCAGCGTGGTATTGCGTAAAAAGGCTCTTCTATTGATATGTTTTGTGTTGTTTGTTGACATGTTTTTCGTTTTCAGCGGTTAATCCATGTTTTCAGCAGCCAATTGCACCGCTTTTTTGATACGGGTATAGGTAGCGCAGCGACAAATGTTGCCGTTCATTGCGTTCTCAATATCATTTTCCGAAGGATTCGGGTTGCTTTCCAAAAATGCAGCGGCCGTCATGATTTGTCCGGCTTGGCAATACCCACATTGGGGAACATCTATGGTTTTCCAGGCTTCCTGAACGGGATGTGTTCCATCTTCAGATAAGCCTTCAATGGTAGTGATTTCCCTATTTTGTGCCAGTTCTACAGTTGCAGAGCAACTTCTCATGGCCACACCGTCTACATGCACGGTGCATGCCCCACATTGTCCGATACCACATCCGAATTTGGTTCCCACCAAACCGATATGGTCTCTTAATACCCATAACAAGGGCGTGTCAGAAGAAACGTCAACGGTTCGGTCTACTCCGTTCACGCGAATTTGATACGTTGGCATTGTATAGTTTTTAGGATTCGTTATGTGATTGAAGTTACCAAAATTTAAAAGCATGCTCTTTTTTTTAACAGCAGACCATTTTTTTTAACTTTTCTTTAAAGCAATTGTTGAATCGCTGCATACTTTTCAATGGATTCTACCGTTGAGCAAAAAGAAACCTATAGGATACGAAGATGAAAAACAACCTCACTTTTTTCACGGCGCTTTTTGCATTTTTTCTAATTTTCAATGGCTGCGGCAATGCGGACAATGATGTAAGCTTTGATATCAACCAACGTGAATTGGGAAAAGGAACCGAAGCAGACCCTTGTCTTGGTTTTGATGAGAATGAATTATTGCTTTCGATTCAAGAAGAATTCACTACACCGCCGAGTAAAGTCTCCATCCTCTTTCGGGTTTCCGATACGAGCGGGCGACCCATTTCCGGATTAACGGCAGACCAATTTACCATTTACGAACAAGGACGGAATGATGATTGTTTTCGAACCATTTCATCATCGGAATCGGCAGCGCGTATTTCACCCAATTCGCAAGTCTTCAATAATTCCACCCTCCTTGTGTTGGACCTGAGCAACAGTGTTTTACAAAGTAGTCTGGATGAATTGAAAACCGCTTCAAGCAGTTTTATCGAGAACGTAATGCCCGAAGAAGCCTCTTCGTCTTTCCAAATGGCCATTTACTGGTTTGACGGTGAAAACACCTTACATCTTTTGAATGACCTTACTTCTTCCCGTATGGAACTTTTAGCCGCGATTGAGGGAATCACCACCGATATCAGTAATGACCCGTCCACGGATTTGTATGGCGCTGTATTGAAATCCACGGATATTGCAGAAAACCTAATCCAACAAAACAATCAAAATTCGATTATTGGAGCCGCTTCGGTAGTTTTATTTACGGATGGAACGGACCAAGCCTCACGATTTACCGAAGAGGCCGCTTTGCGGGCTGTGGATCAAGCGAACAGCAATATTTCATTTTTCACTATTGGTCTAGGCGCTGAAATTGATACAGAGGTGTTGGAAGGTATTGGCAAAACCGCAAGTGTATTTGCAGGTAACAAGGAAGAACTGGAAACAACCTTTAACCAAATATCGCAACGCGTATCGGAACAGGCTCGTAGTTTCTATCTTTTCGAGTATTGCACCCCCAAACGGGATGGCAGCGGTGAAAACAATTTAGTGATTCAACTGAATTCCGGAGGTCTTCAAGGGGCGGTACAAACCAAGTTCAATGCCAATGGTTTTACCGGAGGGTGTGAGTAATACGCTCCCTTAAGAATAAACAAAAAAGCCAAACCATTTCTTAATTTACTTTAAGAAATATGTGTTGACTATTCAATAGCTTAGGCTTCTCACGCTAAAGCTCTAAGACTATGAAAACACAAATCACGCTTCTTTGTTTATTAGTACTCATATCAATAAGTTGTAAAGACCAATCCAAAAACCAAACCACCACTGCGGATGATGTTGACAAATCTTCAGCGGTACTAGATGATAAGGTTTTGCTAAACGGTGCTAATGTCCTTGCTTTTGGCCCTGACAACGTCTTATTTGTAGGCGACAGCAAGGCAGGAAAATTATATGCTGTGCCCACGCAAGCAAATGAATTGACAGACCCTATTCCATATAACATGGAAGGCTTCGATATTTTGATGGCGAAAAAATTGAATATTGAACCTAGGGATATCATCATTGGAGATATGAAGGTACATCCGGTAAGCCAAGAGGCATATGTGTCTATAAAGTTGGGGCATCAACCAGATGCCAAATCGGTAATAGCGATTGTGAATCCTGCTTCCACGGATATCCGGTTGTTGGAAGTTAGTGAGGAAAACTCCCAAAGTGTTTCCATAAAAAATCCTGCCTCTTCAGATTTAGTGTTTTGGAAAGAAACGGCTGCAAGCGCCTTGAACATTACGGACATTGATTATAATGACGGCTATGTGTATATCGCCGGATTGACCAACACGGAGTTTGCTTCCACGCTTCGGAAAATTGCATATCCCTTTTCTGAAAGCCAAGAAATGGTGAATAGCATTGAAATCTATCACGCCGTCCACACGCAAAACGAAACACGAGCTCCCATACGCACCATGTTATTTGAGGAAGTAGATGGAAGTTCCACATTGTTGGCAAGTTACACCTGTACCCCTTTGGTGACTATTCCGGCTAAAGAAATTAAAGAAGGAGCTGATGTGAAGGGAAAAACCATTGCGGAGCTTGGTTATGGAAATACCCCTATAGATATGTTGGTTGTAACCACACAAGGCTTTGATGGTTCAACAAACAAAAGTTTGATCGTCACCAATAAGAACAGAGGTGGGACAATGATACCCTTAAATTCGGTAATGGCCGGTATCAACGGAAGTGGAATGGCAGGACAACAGGCCATGTTTGCATCAGGTTTGGAAGGTATTCAAGAAATTCCAACTGCCAATGTAATGCAAGTAGACATTCAAAATGCCCGCTTGTGTCTCTGGATATTCGTAGTCCGGAAAATCATACTCAGAAATAAAATCACTTAACCTCAAAAATGTA
>JBCBCH010000098.1:0-7988 GCA_038530835.1 Bacteroidota bacterium
TTTTCGCCGCTGGGTAGGTCTTGTTCACCTGAAAAGTTCAAGACTTTCGCGAATAAGCTGGATTTTTCACCAAGCTTGAAGTTCGCACTAGCATGAATATCGAAAAGACCAATGGAATTCACGTGGTTGCCTACGTAGAAATAATCCATAAAACCATTGAATTTATGGTTGGTTCCAAATGTGGGCAAAAAGGCTTCCGTTTCGCCATCCGTAGAGGTGTCATCTCCACTGATGAGCTCAACCCCTAGACCAAGACCCACGGAATTGGAGGCTTTATAGGTAAGGTCCAACCCTAAAAGATAAGCCCCGCTAACGTCAGCTCCATTAAAGAATTTACCCCCTTGCAGAAAAGCATTGGCGGCTGCACCAAAACTTCCTTTTTTATAATTCAAATGAGTTCCCAAGGTAAATGTACTGTTCACACCGTCGGTTTCACCCTCATCATCAAAATTTTGGAAACCTGTGTTTACAGCAAGAAAGCTTCCAGAAAAGTTTTGCCATTGTTGTTTGAGGTAAACGTATTGCATGGTTTTGTACTGAAAAGGATTGTTGGCAGGGTATCCTGTTCCTTGGTTTTGAAAACCAAACAAGGGTCCTCCGTTTTCATCCAAATCTTGATTGAAAGCCAAGCCCAAATCGAATATGAATTTTTCGTCTTTGTAGCTCAACTGCGCCAAATCGTGATTACGGCCTTGCTGCGCCCAATCCAGACCACCAAAAAAGCGCTGGTCGTCATAGGAAAGGACCTGTCTTCCCAATTTGGTAGACCACTTGCCCCCCAAATTCAAGGAAGCCCAAGCTTCAAAAATGGAAAAACTGTTGTTGGAATCAATCGGGGTAATCTGTGCATTTTCACCCCAAACCATCAAATCTTGGAGACTTAGGTATACTTTAAAGGATTCGGTCGCGTATCCTGCGTTCAACCTAGCTCGCGTGTTCGTGGCAAAGCCAGCGTCGGCTGCATCGGGTATTAAGGTTTGGAATCCGTTCCTATACTCTGTTCGAGGTCTAAACTGCCCATCAAGTGTAAATTGCGCCATAATAGATTGAGCCGATAGGAAAACTAGGAATATGATTTTGTATCTGTTTTTCATAATAAGTTAGTTTTAGCGGGTTATGCGTTTTTAATGTTCTAAAAAGTCAATGAGGTGTTTGCGGTACTTGTAGTAGTCTTCATGCTCCAAAACCGATTTTCTTGTTCTGGGGCGTTCAAACGCAATTGGCAAAACATCTCCAATTTTGGCCCTAGGGCCACTGGTCATCATCACCACACGATCGGCTAGAAAAATGGCCTCATCCACATCGTGGGTAATCATAACGGCAGTAATTTTTTCTTTGTTCCAGATTTCAATGAGAATATCCTGTAACTCACCTCGCGTGAGGGAGTCCAACATTCCGAAAGGCTCATCCAACAAGAGTACTTTTGGTTTTATGGCAAAGGCCCGAGCAATACCCACACGTTGTTGCATGCCTTGGGAAAGCTCATTGGCTTTTTTGTCAAAAGCCCCGTCCAAACCTACTCTGTGCAAATAGTACTTGGCAATATCCTTTCGTTGTACTTTGCTGGCATGCGGAAATACCCGATTTACCCCCAACAACACATTTTGTAAGGCAGTCATCCAAGGCATCAGACTAGGAGCTTGGAAAATTACTCCTCGGTCTGGTCCTGGCCCTTGAATAGGGTTTCCCAATACGGCGATGTCCCCTCCAGAAATAGGATTCAATCCAGCTATCATGGAGAGCATGGTCGTTTTTCCACAACCGGAATGACCGATAATGGTGACGAATTCTTCTTTGAGAATTTGAAGGTTCAAATGTTCCAACACCACATAATCGCCCTTTGGAGTCGGGTATACTTTTTTCAAATCCTTTAAATCCAACATAATCCTGTCGGAAGGAAAAGAAATTCCATTTACGTGGCTGTCCTTTACTTTGATGGTTTCTGTTTCCATGTTTTCAGGGGTTTTAGGCTACGAAACTTTTGGGAGCCAAATCAGGCAATTCATAGATTTTCTGTGATACCGCTTTGCGTTCTTCACCAATGCCCATCAAGTATTCAATGATGGCATTGCGGGTTTTTTTATAGACGGGATTATCATTTAATTCCGTTTTGTCCCTCGGTCGTTCAATATCGATTTTGAACTCTGGGCCTAAAGTCGCCTTGGGTCCTGGCCGAAGCGGAATGATGCGGTCGGCCATATAAATGCCTTCATCCACGTCGTTCGTAATGAGCAAGGCGGTACGTTTATCCTTGCTCCAAATCTTCAGGATTTCATCTTGGAGGTTGCCACGGGTAAGGGCATCCAAAGCGCCCAAAGGTTCATCCATAATGATCATTTCAGGATTCATGGCAAGCGCTCTGGCCACGGCCACACGTTGTCGCATTCCACCAGAAAGCTCTTTGGGCCTTTTGTTGATGGCAGGGGATAGATTTACCATTTCAACATACTGTGCTACCCGTTCTTTGATGAAGGTTTTCTTTTCATTAGGAAAAGCCTCTCTAACTGCCATGGCCACATTTTGCCCCACACTTAGCCAAGGCAACAACGAATAGTTTTGAAAAATCACCCCGCGCTCATGACTGGTATCCACAACGGGTTCACCTTTAAAAAGGACTTCGCCGCTTGTAGGTTTCAACAAGCCATTGATGAGGTTGACCAAAGTGGTTTTTCCACTTCCAGTAAAACCTACAATAGCAACAAACTCGCCTTCTTCAATGGTCAAGTTGATGTCGGTCAAAACCGCTGTGGCGCTTTTCCCCTCACCATAGGTCTTGTTCACATTTTTTAGTTCCAGATAGGCCATAGGTTCAAGGATTAAGCGGTTGCGCTTTTATTGAAGGAAACCATGTTTTGGATGGTAAGCATAATGCGGTCCAACAGAAAACCAATGATTCCGATAATGAACATGGCGACAATGATTTTGGAATTGGAATCGTTGGCGCCGTTTTGGAACTCCTCCCAAACGAAGGATCCCAACCCAGGACTTTGGGCCAACAACTCAATAGCAATCAAAACCATCCATGCTACCGAAAGGGTAATGCGAAGCCCTGTAAAAATCAAAGGGAGTGAAGAAGGTAGGATAACCTTGAACACCTTCTGCAATGGACCAAGTTTCAAAACTTTCGCCACATTGATATAGTCTTTATCAACCGAGGAAACCCCCATAGCTGTATTCACTAACGTAGCCCACATCGCACAAAGGCCAACACTTATAAAGGAGATGATAAACGCACTATCTGAATTGGAATCTTTGGTCATGGTCTTTACAATCATGAACACAAGCAGCAACCAAACCACCGGTGAAACAGGCTTGAATACCTGAATCAACCAATTGAAGGCATTGCGCAAGGTGTCGCTCAAACCAATAATGATACCAATAGGCACTGCGATAAAAAAGGCTAGAATGAATCCTGCAAAAACGGTTTTTAAACTCGTAAAAATCTGGTCCACAAAAGACGGTCTTCCGGTGTACGTAATTGGGTCTTTTCCTTCAGCGATACGCTTTTCATTTAAAGCAGCTGTTTTTTGCTTGAAAGCGAGTTTGTCAGCACTAATGATGTTGTGGTCTGCGATTAAAGTGTTGAAGGATTCCCAAACCTGAGCGGGAGAAGGAAGGGTGTTGGGCTGACAGCTAATGTCGCCCGAGGCAATACAGGCTGCCATGGCATCTGCTGCCGCCTGTCCTTGGTCTGTTAGTGCTTTTTGGATTTTATAATCTGCCTCAACGTTGTACAATGCTTTGGCGCCTAAATGCCAAATGCCTATGAAGAGGAGAATGGATGCCAAAGGGACGATTGCCTTTTTGAAAAGGGTCTTCAAATCAAACTTTGGCAATTTGATTTTGAATTTGGACAGCGCTGCCTTAGCAGGACCGGCCAATTTCAATTCTTGTGTTTTGTTAACGGTTACACTTTGCTTCATGATGGTATTTTTTACCGTTGGTTAGAGAGAGGAATCGTCTTTGTTTCCGATTTCAAAACTGTTGATGTACCCAATAGGGTCTTTGGCATCATAGGTAGTGCCATCGATAAAATCGGAAGTAGCGGGCTTATATCCGTCAGTAACAGGAATGTCCGAGGCAGGAATGTGTCCTTCGGCAACCAAAAGCTCAGCGGCTTTTTTCCAAATATCCGGACGGTAAATGTCTTTGATGGTTTCTTCGTACCAGCCTGATGGCTTAGCTTCGGGAATTTGTCCCCATCGTCGCATCTGGGTCAAGAACCAAATTCCGTCGGAGTAGAAAGGATACGTGGCGTTGTATTTGTAGAAAACATTGAAGTCTGGCATGGAACGCTTATCTCCTTTTTCAAATTCGAAAGTTCCAGTCATGGAGTTGGCCAAAACCACTTCATCTGCCCCTACATATTGTGGCATCGAAAGAATTTTGACAGCTTCCGCGCGATTTTCAGGTACATCCAACCATTTTCCAGCCCGGATTAAGGCTTTGGTGACTGCAATCGCTGTGTTTGGGTTCTCATCCACGAACTTTTTGGTCATCACAAAGACCTTTTCGGGATTGTTTTTCCAAATATCGTAGTTGGTGGTTACAGGAACGCCGATGCCTTTAAACACAGCCTGTTGGTTCCAAGGCTCACCCACACAATAGCCATAAATAGTTCCTGCTTCAAGGGTTGCTGGCATTTGAGGGGGTGGGGTAACAGACAATAATACTTCAGCATCAATTTGTCCTTGAACGTTATCTGCAGTATACATACCAGGGTGAATACCTGCAGCAGCCAACCAGTAGCGTATTTCGTAGTTGTGGGTAGATACTGGAAACACCATTCCCATTTTAAAAGGTTTCCCGCTGTTTTTATAATCTGATATTACGGGCTTAAGGGCATCTGCCTTTATAGGATGTATAGGTTTTCCGTCATCGCCTTTAGGAACGTTAGGCTTCATTTTGGACCAGACATCGTTGGAAACTGTAATTCCATTTCCATTAAGATCCATTGAAAAAGGGGTCACCAATTCAGCCTGACGGCCAAAACCGGCGCCAGCGGCAATAGGTTGCCCAGAAAGCATGTGAGACCCATCTAGTTGCCCGTCAATAACACGATCCAACACATTTTTCCAGTTGGACTGGGCTTCTACGGAAACAAAAAGACCTTCATCTTCAAAGAATCCTTTTTCTTTCGCAATGGCGAGGGGTGCCATATCGGTTAATTTGATAAATCCGAAAGTGAGCTGGGGCTTTTCAATTTCCAAGGTGCTCTCGGGAATGTTGGCTTCAGCAGTCTCTTTGGCTTTTTTCTCGGCTTTTCCGCCGCAAGCCAAAACGGCTAGCAGCAATCCAAAACCAAAAATTTTTGTAGTGATAGATTTCATAAGGCGTATGTTTTTAAAATGGTTTACTGAGTTCTTGAAACAAACATAACGCAATAATTACGTATTAATACGTAGTAGTAAATAAAATGTTCTTTTGACTACGTATTTTTGCGGAGATGGAAATTCCACAATTCCAAAATTGGGAAGATGTGAAAAAAGGAGGGCTGATATTATCGAATACGGAATAAAGACCAGCCTTGGCGAAAAGAGTAATTGTAAAATGTAAGGGATATACCTATTTATATAGGTGGAGCTCAACGTTTAAAAAGCAGAATGCAAGACGCGTTGTATTTCTTCTTCGAAAAACGTAGGATGTTCGGAAATTACATTCCCCACGACAATGACACCTGGCTTGGCAACATCAATCAATGAAAACATTTCTTCGGCACGACTTAAAGTTCCGATGTGACAAGTTTCATTGGAAAGTGTTCCATTTTGAATCAAGGCAATCGGGGTAAGCCCTCCACGGAATAGGCTTATTTCATTGGCAATGCCAACAAACTTTCGGACACCCATTAATATGACCATCGTTGCTGAAGATCGGGAAGCATGTTTTAAATCTTCTGAGAAAGAGCCGTCTCTTTTGGTCGCGGTCATGACCCAGAAACTACTTGCCACACCTCTTTTGGTCAAGGGGATACCTTGACTGGATGGTACGGCAATTGCGCTGGAAACCCCGGGAACAACCTCTACAGGAATACCAAAGGATTCTACATGGTCTATTTCTTCTGAGGCTCTTCCAAAAACAAAGGGGTCTCCTCCTTTTAAGCGAACAACATGTCCGTAATTGAAAGCATATTCTACCAATAGTTGATTGATGTTCTCTTGTTTGTTGGAATGTTTGCCACAACGTTTTCCTACGTATATTTTCGGAACATGAGAAGGAATATCGTCCAAGAGCGATTTATCAATCAATGCATCATACAAAATGGCGTCAGCAGCTTCCAAAAGCCTCAAACCTTTAACGGTTATAAGGTCTTTGCTGCCGGGCCCTGCGCCGACCAAACTTACTTTTGGTTGTTTTTGTGATTGCATCATTGCGATAATTCGAACATAGGTTTTGCAAAATCTTCAACAAGAATACGTAATTATTTCGATAAATTCATATAAAAAATACGTAATAATACGTAACATTGTCTTTGAGTAACTATTGATATATCCCTATGAAAACGGTAATGGTCATCGGAAACGGAATGGTGGGTTACAAGTTTTGTGAAAAGTTTGTAGCCCAAGAGGCGAGCAAAGCGTTTAAACTCATGGTTTTCGGAGAAGAACCTCGACCAGCGTACGACCGGGTGCACTTAAGTGAGTATTTTGAAAACCAAGATGCAAAAGCTTTGGAAATGGCCCCGGCCGAGTGGTATTTGGAGCATAATATCGAATTGATTGTCGATGAACGCGTAGTGGATATAAATCGCAGCACAAAAACCATAAAAACCGCTAAAGACCGTCAGTTTCATTATGATTATCTGGTGATGGCGACAGGGTCCTCTGCGTTTGTTCCACCCATAAAGGGTGTTGAAAAGGAGGGTGTTTTTGTGTATCGAACAATTGAGGATTTGGAAGGAATGATGGCATACGCTGCCAAGCTTAAAGAAGAAAAGTCAAATGCTAGGGCGGCAGTTTTGGGAGGAGGACTGCTTGGCCTTGAAGCCGGAAAAGCGGTCTTGGATATGGGGCTTGAACCACATATTGTGGAGTTTGCTCCAAAACTTATGCCGCGACAATTGGATTCCAGGAGCAGTAATGTGTTACAACTGAAATTGGAGTCCATCGGACTGAACATTCACCTGAGCAAGGCTACCAATCGCATTTTGGGGGATGGGAAAATCATTGGGATGGAATTTGGAGAGGATGACATTTTGGATGTGGACATGCTTATCATATCGGCAGGCATTCGACCGCGAGATGAACTGGGTAGGGCCTGCGGGCTGGAAGTCGGCGTGCGTGGCGGTATAGTGGTGGATAATACCATGAAAACCTCGGACGAAAGCATCTATGCCATTGGTGAAATTGCTTTGTACAACCAAATGATTTATGGCCTTGTGGCCCCAGGATATGATATGGCGGAAGTAGCCGTACAACAAATTTTGGGCAACCCAGAAGTAACTATGGCGGAAGCTATCGATATGTCCACCAAGTTGAAACTCATTGGGGTGGACGTTGCCAGTTTTGGGGAACCTTTTATGCCCGCAGAGAAAGGACATTCCATAATTTATGAGAACAAGACCAAACATCTTTACAAGCGCATAAACATAAGTCATGATGGCACCAAGCTCCTCGGAGGAATTTTGGTGGGAGATGCGGAAGATTATAGTATTCTGCACCAAATGTATCTCAACGCAATGGCGATTCCTAAAGACGCGGCCCAATTGATACTACCTACGACTGAAGGTGGAGGAGCCCTAGGGGATGTAATGGATTTACCCGATACCGCTCAAATCTGTTCTTGTGAAAGCGTAACCAAAGGACAGATTTGCGGCGTAATCGAAAGCGGTGAGGCGGCAGATTTAGCAGGTGTAGTAGGATGCACTAAAGCAGGTACAGGTTGTGGGGGCTGCAAACCCATGTTAAAGAACCTTACGGAGTCAACCTTGAAATCCTTGGGTATTGAGGTGAAGGACCATATTTGCGAGCATTTTGAATACAATCGTCAAG
>JBCBCH010000099.1:0-7983 GCA_038530835.1 Bacteroidota bacterium
AGTTGACCGTTGTGTAGGTGGACGGGTGGCCAAACAGCAATGTGCTGGCCCACTACAGCTGCCCTTGAACAATTGTGGTGTAATGGCATTGGATTTCAAAGGAAAAGAAGGGATTGCCACCAGCATTGGCCACTCCCCTATCTCTGGCTTGATAGACCCCGTGGCAGGAAGCCAAAACAGTATCGCCGAAGCTTTGACCAATATTATTTGGGCGCCCTTGGACGAAGGTTTAAGAAGTGTTTCCCTTTCCGCAAATTGGATGTGGCCTTGTAAAAATCCAGGAGAGGATGCCAGACTTTACGAAGCGGTTGAAGCCTGTTCAAACTTTGCCATTGCATTGGGCATCAACATTCCAACTGGGAAAGATTCCCTGAGCATGAAGCAGAAATATAAAGACCAGGAAGTTATCGCTCCGGGTACGGTTATCATTTCTGCAAGTGGTCATTGTAGTGACCTTAAAATGGTGGTAGAACCCGTGCTTCAAAAGGAAGGGGGAGATTTATACTACTTGAATTTGAGCCAAGACCAATATAAATTGGGTGGTTCCAGTTTTTATCAAACCCAAAATGCCATTGGTAGTGAAGCGCCACGAATTCAGGATGCCGCCTATTTCAAAAAACAGTTTGATGCGTTTCAAGCAGAAGTCAAGGCGGGCAATATCATTTCTGGACACGACATTGCTTCTGGTGGATTGATAACCACCTTGCTAGAACTGTGTTTCGCCGAAAATAACCTCGGAGCGACACTTGATTTGAGTACCTTGGGAGAAGCAGATACCATTAAACTTTTGTTCTCCGAAAACATTGGTATTGTTTTTCAAACCTATAAAGAAGCGGCTGAACGATTAGGAGCAGTCAGAATTGGTTCGCCAAATACTACAGGAGAGCTTACCATCCGAAATCATGGCGTTGAAATGGGGTTGAACATAACCTCCCTTCGAGATATTTGGTATAAGACCTCTTATCTGCTGGATGAAAAACAAACTGCCAATGGTTTGGCGAAAGACCGTTTTGAAAACTTCAAGGCACAACCCTTGCAATACGAGTTTCCAGCAGATTTTAACAGTCAAGAATTTTACCCGATAGAACACGCCCAAGAACGACCGATTGCCGCCATACTTCGAGAAAAAGGAAGCAATTCGGAACGAGAAATGGCTCACGCAATGCATTTGGCAGGTTTCAAGGTCAAAGATGTGCATATGACCGATTTGATTTCGGGACGGGAAACTCTCGAAGATGTTCAATTTTTAGGTGCCGTGGGAGGATTCTCGAATTCAGACGTACTTGGCAGTGCCAAGGGTTGGGCTGGTGCCATAAAGTACAACGAGCGTGCGAATAAAGTCATCCAACATTTTTTTGAGCGCACCGATATCCTTTCCGTGGGGATTTGCAATGGTTGCCAGTTGTTTATGGAATTGGATTTGATTCATCCAGAGCATGAAAACCACGGTAAGATGACCTATAATGATTCTGGAAAGCACGAAAGTAATTTCACATCGGTCAAGGTTCAAGAAAACAACTCTGTAATGCTTTCTTCCCTTGCAGGTACCACTTTAGGGGTTTGGATTTCACACGGGGAAGGAAAGTTCAGTTTACCTATGAGCGAAGCAGATTATCATATCGTGGCGAAATATGGGTACGATTCCTATCCTGCCAATCCCAACGGAAGTGACTACAATACAGCAATGCTTTGTGATACAACCGGACGTCATTTGGTCACTATGCCACATATAGAACGTTCTATTTTCCCTTGGAACTGGGCACACTATCCTAAAGATAGATTGGATGGCATCTCCCCCTGGATTGTTGCTTTTGTAAATGCACGCAAATGGATTGAAGCTAAAAATGAAAAATAAGACGTCCTTTTTTCTTTTCCTTTTTCCCTTGGCTTTCTGGTCATCATCAATGCACGGTCAAGAGGAAAAACGTTTTTTCTTGGATGAAAATGATTTCGTAATATCCGAGACTGTTTTCGAAAACAAAAAGAAGTCTTCCATTTATTTTAGTGAAAGGTTGTATAGCGAAAAAGGACCTGTTGAACGCCTTCGCTTCATGACCTATATGGGAATCATGGATTCAACCCTTCATAAACAGATGAATCAATTGCTTTCCAGTAGAATTCAAGCCAACACTACCAAAACCTTTTTTGTCCGATATGTGGACAGTGTCGCAACCCAAGAACAAATGAGAAAAAGCGAGTATACGAGACAGACTCCATATGGGCCAAAAAACTACGGAAACCGTTGGCGAAGCTTTGTGTTAAGCACCAAGGGCCAAAATCGATACAACAGCAACCAAGTTGAGGTGCTTCACCTTTATGGTCACATTCAGAAGGAGGATAAAAGAATTTCTGAATTGGGATGGCGAAAGGACCCATCCAATGTTTTCAAGCATTTGTTCATGACTTTAGGTCGACCTAAATCTGCCTTTGTGGCAATACATCCAGATGGACGATTTTGGTTACGTCACCTGTGCCTAACCGACGTAAGCATCAAGCAAATGATAAATCCAAAGACTTGGGAAAAACGAATTATTGCATTTCAAAAAGAGTATGAAAGGTTGAATCCCAACAACCAATAACACGCCTGATTTTCCTAACAAAAATGTGGATTTAACGGATTTTTGGTGTTTTTATTGAAACATCCGTTTTAAAATACCGATTGCTTTCTTTATTTTGCAATTTCATAACAGTAACTTACTATGCAAGAGGTAACCAGATTATTTGATTTTCCCTACTACCAATTAGAAAAATTCCCCCAAGAAGCATCCTTGGCCACCAAATACAATGGCCAATGGGTTCGCACTTCTACACAATCCTATATTGACCAAGCCAATGCCGTAAGTCGCGCCTTGTTACGACTCGGGGTAAAGCCTAACGATAAAGTAGCTGTCATTTCCATGAGCAATCGTACCGAGTGGAACATTATGGATGTTGGCATCTTACAAATTGGCGCTCAAAATGTGCCTATCTACCCTACTATTTCCGCTGCGGATTATGAATACGTGCTCAATCATTCCGAAGCCAAATATTGTTTTGTTTCCTGTAGTGCCGTACTGGAAAAAGTGTTAACCGTGGCATCCAAAATCAAAAATCTGAAAGAGGTCTATTCTTTTGATGAATTGGACAACTGCAAAAATTGGAAAGAGGTAGTTGACCTCGGAGCGGATGAATCCAATCAAGAAGAAGTTGAAAAACTCAAAGATGGGGTAAAACCAACTGATTTGGCTACCTTAATATATACTTCAGGAACAACTGGAAAGCCTAAAGGGGTAATGTTGTCGCATGATAATTTGGTGAGCAATTCCATTGAAAGTTCAAAACGTTTTCCCATTGTGGATGGCGAAACCAAAGCATTGAGCTTTTTGCCGCTATGTCACGTGTATGAGCGCATGATTATTTACCTATATCAATTCAGAGGGGTAAGCATCCATTACGCTGAATCCCTTGAAACCATAAGTGACAACCTCAAGGAAGTAGAGCCGCATGTGATGACTGCTGTTCCAAGACTCCTGGAAAAAGTTTATGACAAAATTATCGCCAAGGGAGATTCCTTGACGGGTATCAAGAAGAAACTGTTCTTTTGGGCGGTTGATATTGGCTTACAGTATGAACCCTACGGTAAAAATGGATGGTGGTATGAACAAAAATTGGCTTTGGCGCGAAAACTCATTTTCAGCAAATGGAAAGAAAGCCTTGGTGGTAATCTATCATTGATTGCTTCAGGTAGTGCTGCACTTCAACCTCGTTTGGCACGGGTGTATAACGCTGCAGAACTTGGTGTTATGGAGGGCTATGGGCTTACCGAGACTTCACCAGTGGTTTCCGTGAACGATATGCGCGATGGCGGCTTTAAGATTGGATGCGTTGGAAAACCTATCGGACGCACCGAAGTGAAGATTGCAGATGACGGCGAAATTTGTATTAAAGGCCCTCAAGTCATGCAAGGGTATTACAAAGACCCTCAGAAAACGGCTGAAGTACTGCAAGACGGCTATTTCCATACAGGAGATATTGGTATTATAGATGAGGAAGGTTTTTTAAAAATAACGGACCGTAAAAAAGAAATGTTCAAAACCTCTGGCGGTAAATACGTAGCGCCCCAGCTCTTGGAAAATCGTTTCAAACAATCACAGTTTATCGAACAAATCATGGTTGTTGGTGAAGGCGAAAAAATGCCTGCTGCGTTAATTCAACCTAATTTCGAGTACTTATACGATTGGGCGAAAGAACACAACATCACTTGGGGTGAAAATTCCGATATCATTTTGAACACCGAGGTGATTTCTTGCTTCCAGCAAGAGGTGGATATGGCAAACGAAGATTTTGCAAAATGGGAAAAAGTGAAACAATTCAGACTTACCCCAGATGTCTGGAGCGTGGATGATGGCCATTTGACCCCAACCATGAAACTGCGTCGCAAAATCGTAAAGGAAATGTATATCGAATTATACGACAATATCTACGGACGATAGGCTTACTTCTATTTCTTAGTCATTTAAATCGGTTTAACTTGAATAGGCTCAAAAAGGGAATCTGTATTTTCTCTGAGCACTTTATTGCCTGAAAATCCAATTTTTTGCCATCAAAAATATGCATCTGTAAAGGCTAGATTCAAAGTTTGGTTTAAACGCTTTAGGCCAAACACAACCAAATCAGGCGTATGTGTGACCGCTTCTAAAGGAATTTGACAACTTCCGCAATTTATTATGCATGCATAATAAATTTTCCTATCTTTGAGCAAATCAGTGCTATGAAGGAAATGACCATTGACCATGCTTTACGCGCCACTTGGCAAGCCGTAAGCAAAATGTACAATGAAGAAGCCAAAAACTACGGATTGACCATGGCCATTGGGTTCACCTTATTGAGCATTGACCCTAAAAAAGGTACACCAAGTACGGCACTTGGTCCAAAAATGGGTATGGAAGCCACAAGTCTTTCTCGAATTCTTAAAAGCATTGAGGAAAAAGGATATATCCAACGCAAACCCAACCCGAACGATGGTCGCGGGGTATTAATTCACTTGACTGCGCTCGGTCTGGAGAAACGACGGGATTCCAAAGATGTGGTGCTTCGCTTCAATGACGCGGTAAAAGCGGATTTGGACGACAAGGATTTGATGGGTTTTTTCCGCACCATCACACTGGTCAATAAACTTATTGCAGATAAAAAGATATACATCAAAACAACTAATTAATTTCAAATCTTTCATGAAAAGGCATATCAACAAAGTTGCCGTTATCGGTTCCGGAATTATGGGAAGCGGTATCGCATGCCATTTTGCCAATATTGGGGTTGAAGTCCTCCTATTGGACATTGTTCCCAGAGAACTTAACGAAAAAGAGAAAGCAAAGGGACTTTCTTTATCGGACAAAATTGTTCGAAATCGGTTGGTGAATGATGCACTTGCTGCAGCATTGAAATCAAAACCGTCACCCATATACCATCAAAATTTTGCCAAGCGTATCACCACCGGAAATCTGGAAGATGATATTGCAAAGGTTGGTGGCGTAGATTGGATTATTGAAGTCGTCGTAGAACGCTTGGACATCAAAAAGCAGGTGTTCGAAAATCTTGAAAAGCATAGAACCCCCGGTACTTTGATTACTTCAAATACCTCGGGAATTCCAATCCAGTTTATGTCGGAAGGGAGAAGCGAAGATTTTCAAAAGCACTTTTGTGGAACGCACTTTTTCAACCCTGCGCGCTATTTAAAACTTTTTGAGATTATTCCTGGGCCACAAACCTCCCAAGATGTATTGGACTTTTTGAATGGATACGGAGAACAATACCTAGGAAAAACGTCCGTAGTTGCAAAAGATACTCCAGCTTTTATAGGGAACCGTATTGGGATTTTCAGCATTCAAAGTTTGTTTCACGCCGTGAAAGAATTGGAAATGACCGTCGAAGAAGTGGACAAATTGACCGGACCTGTAATTGGCCGTCCAAAGTCTGCAACATTCCGAACGGTAGATGTGGTAGGACTTGACACCTTGGTTCATGTTGCCAACGGAATCCACCAAAATTGTACTGACGACGAACGACATGAATTGTTCCAACTCCCGGATTTCATCAATACTATGATGGAAAACAAGTGGTTGGGCAGCAAAACCAAACAAGGATTTTATAAGAAAGTAAAAAATGACCAAGGGAAAAGTGAAATCTTGACCTTGGATTTAAATACCATGGACTACCGGTCCAAAAAGAGTGCAAAATTCGCTACGCTGGAGTTGACCAAAACAGTGGATAAAGTAGTAGACCGCTTTGCGATTCTATGCAATGGTAAAGACAAAGCGGGCGCATTCTACCGAAAAAGCTTTGGGCAGTTGTTTGCCTACGTTTCCCACCGTATTCCTGAAATCACTGATGAGCTCTACAAAATCGATGATGCCATGAAGGCCGGATTCGGTTGGGAGCATGGGCCTTTCCAAATTTGGGATGCCGTCGGATTGGAAAAAGGATTGGAATTTATTGAGGCAGAAGGTCAAAAAGCAGCTGATTGGGTACATGAAATGAAAGCAGCGGGAAGCACCTCTTTCTATTCTGTGAAAGAAGGGGCGACCTATTTCTATGATATTCCTAAGAAAGAAGCCGCGAAAATCCCTGGACAAGATGCGTTCATCATATTGGACAACATCCGCAAAACCAAAGAGGTTTTCAAAAACAGCGGTGTTGTCATTGAAGATTTGGGCGATGGGATTCTAAATGTAGAGTTCCAGTCCAAAATGAATACCATTGGTGGAGATGTGATTGCCGGTCTTAATAAAGGAATTGACCTCGCAGAAAAGGACTTTCAAGGTCTCGTTGTTGGAAATCAAGCTGCCAACTTCTCCGTTGGGGCCAATATTGGTATGATTTTCATGATGGCCGTCGAGCAAGAGTACGACGAGTTGAATATGGCTATTAAAGCCTTCCAAGATACGGTGATGCGCATGCGCTACTCCTCTATTCCAACTGTGGCTGCGCCTCATGGGATGTGTTTGGGTGGTGGATGTGAGTTATCCCTGCACGCTGACAAAGTAGTAGCCGCAGCTGAAACCTATATTGGTTTGGTAGAGTTTGGCGTTGGGGTGATTCCCGGTGGCGGGGGCTCAAAAGAGTTTGCTTTAAGGGCATCGGATTCGTTCCGAAAAGGCGATGTTGAGCTCAATATTCTGCAAGAATACTTCCTAACTATAGGTATGGCCAAAGTATCTACTTCGGCTTACGAAGCCTTTGATTTGGGTATTCTTCAAAAAGGGAAAGATGTAATTGTCGTCAACAAAGACCGACAAATTGCTACAGCCAAAGCGCACGCTAAATTGATGGCTGAAGCTGGCTACACTAGACCACCCGAACGCAAAGACGTAAAAGTGCTTGGAAAACAGGCACTAGGTATGTTCCTGGTGGGAACCGATTCCATGGAGGCCAGTCGCTACATTAGTGAACATGATAAGAAAATTGCCAATAAACTCGCCTATGTAATGGCTGGTGGTGATTTATCCGAGCCTAGTTATGTATCCGAACAATATTTATTGGATATCGAACGAGAAGCCTTTTTGTCACTTTGTACGGAACGGAAAACGCTGGAGCGTATTCAGCATATGTTGAAAACGGGTAAACCGCTCAGAAATTAAAAATCGCTTATAGCACAAAGCTTAAAGCAAACAGCTACGAAATGAAAACAGCATATATAGTAAAAGGATATAGAACCGCAGTCGGAAAGTCCAAAAAAGGAGGTTTCCGTTTTAAACGCGCCGACGAATTGGCCGCGGAAACCATCGAACACTTAGTCGGACAGCTTCCCGATTTTGATAAGAAACGTATCGATGACGTTATCGTTGGAAACGCCATGCCAGAGGGTTCACAAGGTTTGAATATGGCCCGTTTGATTTCTTTAATGGGACTGGATATCGTTGACGTCCCAGGCGTAACCGTGAATCGTTTTTGCTCATCTGGGCTAGAAACAATAGGTATTGCCACGGCAAAAATCCAAGCGGGAAT
>JBCBCH010000100.1:0-7940 GCA_038530835.1 Bacteroidota bacterium
CAAATTCAGGCAGGTAATAAAAATGACAATTGAGCCATTGTTTTTTACAGCTCAGCAAAACAAACTATAAAAAAACACAAACAAAACGGAATTTTAATCAATCATTAAAAACAACAATCATGACTACACTAGCAAGAATAGCAATCGCACTACTCGTCGCCCTTTTCGCATCCTCCTGTAATTTCGATGTGAACTTTGGTAGCGGCAAAAAAGGGAATGGAGACGTCGTTGAAGAAAAGCGTTCGGTTTCCGAAGATTTTGAAGTCGTATCCGCATCTGAAGGTTTGGATGTATTTGTAACCCAAGACAAAGACTTCAGCATTTCAGTGGAAGCCGATGAAAATGTCATCGACCTAATTGCCACTGATATCAAAGACGGAAAGCTTAGAATCCATACCCTGGAGAATATTGGCAGGGCGACCAAGAACGTTTACGTTACCCTTCCGCAAATTGATGCCTTAAAAAGCTCAAGTGGTGCGGATTTAATTGTCCAGAATGTGGTATCATCAGAAAGAATCGAGCTGGATGCCAGCAGCGGTTCAGACCTGCAAGTAGAACTAGTAGCTGCTCAAGTTACCGCCGATGCCAGTAGCGGAGCAGATATTCGGGTTTCTGGTGAGGCAAAGACCCTTATTGCCGACGCCAGTAGTGGGGCAGATATCCGGGCAAAAGCTTTAAAAGTAGAAGACTGTAATGCAGATGCAAGCAGTGGTGCGGATATCAATGTAAATGTTTCCAAAACCCTTGTGGCCAATGCCAGCAGTGGTGCAGATATTTCATACACGGGCGAAGCATCCGTCCAAAAAAGAAAATCTTCCTCTGGAAGTGTCCATAAATATTAGACGGACCGAAACCAATAACCAATCAAAAAGCCCAGTTTGATAACAAACTGGGCTTTTCTTTTGCTTTTTTTCGATTGAACCGCCTTAAAACAAGACGTTCTTCGGTGCATGCGAAGCAATTGCCAGCAAGAATTTGCGAAAAAAATCGTATCTTCTAAGGAGAAAATCACTTCACAAAAACACATTGACCAATGAAAAAAATAGTAGGATTGGTATTAGTTGTTATGCTCATTTCGGCATTTACAACCACTACCAATCCACCCAACACAGCAGCAAAGACCATGGAGGGTACCTGGGAACTGGAAAGTTTCTATAGTTATGACGATGAAGCGATAACCGACACGATTCAAAAAGATGAAGGCTATCGACAAGTGAAAATGTATTCCAAAGGAAAAATCATGTGGACCCGTTACGTGCCCGACGACCCCCACGGTCGGTTTGGCTATGGTTCGTATCGAATTTCCAAGGATGAACTAGTGGAAACCATTGAGTATGGCGATGATGCTATGATGAAAGCTTTGGATACCATGCGCAACTTTACATTCGAACTACAACTTGAAAAAGACCGGTTCAGTCAAATTACGCTGGATGAAGAAGGAAATCGGACTTCATCCGAAAACTATATCCGTATTGACTAGATTCAACTGAAATCCATAAAAAAAGCGCGGAGATTCCGCGCTTTTTGTTTTTGGAAAAAAATGTTCCTAACTCGGTTGCATCTCCCTTTGTTCCACGGTGGCCAAATATCTTTCAGCATCTAGCGCCGCCATACATCCGGTCCCAGCAGCGGTAATCGCTTGACGGTATTCTTTGTCTTGAACATCTCCGCTAGCGAAAACCCCAGGAATATTGGTTTTTGTGGACTTTCCTTCTGTAATGATGTAGCCGGTGTCATCCATCTCCAACTGTCCTTTGAAAATATCGGTATTGGGTTTGTGTCCAATGGCAACAAAAAGACCCGTAATTGCTATGTCTTCTTTTTCTCCTGTTTTGTTGTTCACCATCCGCAAGCCTTCAACCACTTGCTCACCCAAAACCTCGTCAACTTCCGTGTTGTATCGTATTTCAATATTCTCCAAACTATTTACACGATGTTGCATCGCTTTGGAAGCCCTCATATGGTCTTTGCGCACCAACATGGTCACTTTTTTGCAAATGTTGGCAAGATAAGATGCCTCTTCTGCAGCAGTATCACCACCTCCAACGATAGCTACCTCTTGACCTTTGTAAAAGAATCCGTCGCACACAGCACATGCAGAAACACCACCTCCACGAAGTCTTTGCTCACTGGGAATGTTCAAATATTTTGCTGAAGCGCCCGTAGAAATGATCACGGTTTCGGCTTCAATTTTGGTGGATTCATCCACGGTAACGTGATGGATTCCACCGGGTTCGGTACTCAAATCAATAGCGGTAACCATACCAACACGTACCTCGGTACCAAAACGTTCTGCTTGTTGTTGTAATTGAACCATCATGGTCGGGCCATCGATTCCTTCAGGGTAACCTGGGAAATTATCTACCTCAGTAGTGGTAGTCAATTGACCTCCAGGTTCCATCCCCGTGTACATTACGGGTTTCAAATCGGCACGCGCTGCATAAATTGCCGCGGTGTATCCTGCTGGACCTGAACCAATTATAAGCGTTTTAATTCTTTCGACTGTATCTGACATCGTATTAAACTACATTGAATTATCTATTACAAAAGTAGCGTATTTGCCCAAAAACTTACAGTTGGGCGTTATGTAGTTATCAACGGTGTTTTTTCGGATTGTGGAAATAAAAAAAGAACCACAGGGGCCTGTAGTTCTTTTCAAAGTAGATTAAGTCACGAATTCAAAATCAATTTGTTTTGCAAGCACCGTTACAACCAAGGAGCTCAACCTCAAAACTCCTTGGAGCAACGGAAAACTTAGTTCACCTGTTAATACGGTAAAGAACACTACAAAGAGCACAAATGATTACCAGGCTTTTGAACTAAGTGTGTTTTGAACTTCATTTCTTGTTCCCATTCGAAGACGAATTTAGGCCCACAGGGCAAAATTTTATTATGGGAATTAACCAATGGGCTTTTTGTATTCACCAATACCGATTTTGGATCAACGGATACCTTGGAAAACGACTTCTAGGCGAAAAACAATTGAAGACTTAAAGAAGCCCTAATTCTTTAGGATAGGTCCAAATCGTTTCTATCATACCGCACAAAACCGTCTTTCATTGGAAGATTGCGCTTTAACAACCAATATTTACTGGCATCTTTAAGGGTTAGTCCAGGGTTATCGGCCAAAAAATCCCGAGTATACTGGGCATACATATTGTTATCGGCAATTTCGCGTTTGAAATTGGGGTTCTTCTTTCGGTCTTCCAATGTATGCCATTGCGCTACCGCATCGCCCAAAGGTTTTTCCTGCCGAAGTTTTAACCCAATCCATAAAATCGCTATGGCATGAAAAGCTATTTCCAATTTGGGATTTCATAAAGTTCCGGAAATTCGGTCCGAAGGAAACATTATCCGTGATTATCGTATCCAAAGTGAGCAGCGACCTTGCCCAATTAAACGTGGACGTTGCATTTTTTTTCTTGGTAGTAGGTTTTCGCTTGCCGCTGTTGTCCAAGGCATACATGATTCTGTCCCGTAAATCGAACTTTCGGCCCGTAAAAGGCAAACCCATTTGCCTGCAAATGTCCTCTAATTCTTCCTTCGACCAATACCATTGGTTGAATTGGTTTCCGGTAGTCAAGGTTTTCCAGTCGGGTCTGGACATATAATGTGCTATTTACGTTCCGGGTACAGGTTCCTTTCAAATATATTTATTATCATCCCACCAAGCGGCAAGCTAATTTGGAAAACACTAAGCTAATCCAGTTACTGATGCTCCAAAACAGTTTTTGAGTAACAAATCTTTTTTTTTAGTCTCTTTTACCATATCCAACCTGAAACACGATATGTTAGAAATTTCATATAAAATCGACCACATGGATACCATTGCGACCAATATCGCTGCCTCTATGGAAATCCCGGTCGAGGGCACCCGGTTTAACATTGCCAATGATATCATGCGGGGTTCGGTAGAATTCTATCGACTAGCGCAAGGACTATCGATTCAAATTAGCAAGTTTGAGCCAGATATGCCTTTTCAAATCAAACGCTTGGGCAGTGATTTTGAGGACTTGTTCATCCTGGATTTTCATCTTACCGGGGTCGCCAAACTCAATATCACAGACCAACGGATTGTATCAAACAACTACAACGGCCTAGTGCACGGTGCCTATTTCGCTGCAGCTGGGGTGGAATCCCATGCTATTTTCCCCCCTGGATTTTACAACGAGGAGTTCCATATTGTTATGGATAAACGTTGGCTAAAGGATTTTTTTCAAAGCGAAGTTCAAAACGTCTTTGAAAAACTGGAGCTTGCCGCTCCTTTCTTTATGTTCGAACGACTCAGAAGCAACCTATCTGCCTTGCTCCTTCAAATTTTCAAGTCCAATCCCAATCAAGAGTTTCGAAAGTCTTTCCTCCATGGCAAAACCTTGGAACTCCTTTCGCTCTTTTTTGCCCAGCTTAAAAATAGAGGTGAGAATCTGGAATTTGGGGTATCCAACTACAATGATGTTTCCCGCTTATTCGATTTAATGACCTATGTGGATGACCACTTGGGAGAGGTTTTGAACCTAAATCTGTTAACCAAAAAAGTAGGATTTAGTGAAAGCAAATTGCAAAAGCTCTCACGAGCCGTATTAGGAAAGAGCATTTTTCAAGAAATTACAGAAAGACGAATGCTCAAAGCCTTGGAAGTGCTTGGGGAACGCAGGCATTCCATCTCTGAAATTGGACATATGGTAGGGTACAATAACATGAGTCATTTTTCAAGAGCCTTTAAAAAAGTAAATGGCTTTTTGCCTTCTGATTACTTAAAAACGCTGCCATAATGGATTCATAATCAAAAACCAATAAACGTGAACCTTATACAAACCTTGCTTCCTTAAACAGGCATACTTATAATCTCAAACAAAGAAGTATTTACCCAAGACCCAACCCATCCAATGATAATGCAACATGATATTATAAGCAAGCCAAAGAAGTCAAAAACTTTTCACCGAACTGGTATACCAGAGAAGCCCAAAACTGGCTCGACGCGAATACCCAAAAACAGTAATAGCCATGAAGAACGTGATTAGGACCTATTTATTTATAGTATTGATATGTATGGGTTTCGCATCCTGCGAAGAGCCCCAAGAAGCACCTGAAACATTAAATGGTATTTGGAAATCACTGGGCTCTGGATGGGTACTCCAAATTCAGGATAGCACCGAATACACCTTGTTCGATGTGACCAAAATCTCTTGTTTAGAGCATCGAACGGCCCAACTTTCTGAAATGATAAATGATTTACAGCTCCAAAATGACACCCTTTCGCTAACCAAAGGGGTGATGACCTATCGCTTTGTTAAGGATGAAAAAGCCCTAGACAACTGCACCAATGAATATAGCACGGAGCAAAAGAAAAATACGTTATTTAATTTCGAGGTGTTTGCAGAAACGGTCAGGGAACATTACGCCTTTTTTGAATTGAACCAAATTCCATGGGATTCGTTGTACGCCGTTCAAAAAAACAAATTGGTAGCGGATTCATCCCAGGTCAACCTCTATCAGGTTATTGACGAGACCCTTACCCTTTTAAATGACAATCATGCTTACCTAGAAGCGACTAATGAAGTATACAAAGCACTAGAAGCCCAAGAAACGGAAGAAAGTCCTAAAGAGGATTCCAAAGAGACGCTTCCAGAGTACGGGGATTTTCAAGTGGCTGGTATGGTTGCCAAGAATCATTTGTTGGAGGAACTTACGGAAGACACTAAACTGATACGATGGGGCAAGTTGAATGAAAATATGGGCTATGTTCAAATCATGACCATGTGGTTGCATGCAGATTTGGATATTCCCCAAACCTTAATCGATGAAAACGGCTATGTAGATGCCTATGTCGAAACTTTTCATAAAATGTATGAAGGCGACTATATCAAACGTGAAGCCAAAGCCGTCGCGAGCATCATGGAGAAAGTGATGACCGATTTGCGCAATTTGGATGCAATTGTGTTGGATGTCCGCTTTAATGGTGGAGGGCAAGATGCCGTAAGCTACGCCATCCTAAAACATTTTGTGGGTGAAAAAGCACATATTGCCAATCAAAAGCTGCGTTATGGAAACCAGTTTTCCCCTCCTCTTGAATTGTATCTTGAAGGGGTAACCAAACCCTTCTTAAAACCCGTTTACGTCTTAACCTCCCAACAAACCGGGAGTGCGGCAGAAGCTTTTTCCTTGGCAACCATGGCACTTCCACATTTTAAAAGAATCGGTTCCGCCACTTCAGGGGCCATGTCCACTGCGCTTGAAAAAACTTTGCCCAACGGATGGTCTTTTGCCATCTCCAACGAAATCAATATGGACCTTGAAGGTAACATCTACGAAAACATTGGTATTCCAGTGGATTATGATTTACAATATCCACAAGACCGGCAGGATTTTTTCCGTCAAGTAGCCAATAATTTGGAAAGGGATAAACAGGATATCTTAAAAGCTATTGAAGCTTTGCAACAACCTTGAAACAAATTATCGCAGACGTGTAGCATTCATTTGGTACTATGGAACTGACTGAATAGCAGTAATTTTTGAAAGAATTCTTACTTTTAAGAAGCTACAGCAACAATCAACCATGAAACCAATACTTCGTTTCGCCTTTTTTGTATTGGCGATTCAACTGCAACTTGGTGCACAAACTTCCGAACTCAAGGCGCTAGAGGAACGCTTTAAAGACCCAACTGCTTCCGATTCAGCTCGTTTTTGGGCTGGAACGGACTATTTGAAACTGCAGGTCCGTTCCGATTTGTTGGGCGCACGTGCTACAGGAGAAAACCTGCTCTCCATGGCCGAAACGGCAGATAACAACGAATGGAAATCCGTAGCAAATCGCTATTTAGGGAACACCTATGCCATGCAAGGCATGTTACCGGAGGCGAAGGAATATTTTGTAAAGAGCTATGGGTATCTCAAAAAACTAGATGATTCCTCTGGTCTTGCCCTTACCGCGAACAACATCGGTACCGTTTACTACGAAATGGGTTTGTATCCGCAAGCGCAAGACTATTTATTGGAATCATTACGGCTTGCTGAAAAAATAGCTGATGATAATAGCGCAGCTTTGGCCACCAACAACCTAGGCAATGTGCATAATGATTGGCGCAACAACAAAAAAGCGTTGGAATACTATTTAAAAAGTCTCAAAATCAAAAAACGACTTGGAGACGAATACCGCATTGCTGCGGCTTACAATAACATAGGTCTAATCCATATCAATGAAAAACAACTGGATTCTGCCATTTATTATTTGGAGGAAAGCGCGAACATCGCGCGGAGACTAGGCGATTTACAATCCATGACTCGGGCATACATCAACTTGGGTTCTATCCACGCCAAAAAAATGGATTACGAAAAAGGACTTTCCTATCTGGATTCCAGCGTTCAAATCAAAAGAGATATTAATGATATAGGTGGCTTGGCGTACGCTTATTTGAACAGAGGGCAAACGTATCTGGCCATGAATCGCTTCAACGACGCGAGAACGGATTGCTTGAAAAGTCTGAAAATGAACGAAACAGCCTCCGCACTAAACGGCCAAAAAGAATCCTGTCAATGTGTGGGGCAAGCACTGGAAGGCTTAGGTAACTACAAAGGCGCTGTAACCTATTTTAAACGATACGAATCTTTAAAGGATTCATTGTTCAATAAAGAACGGACCCAAGAACAAACCCGAAAAGAGCTGAATTACACTTTCGCAAAAAAACAACTTGCGGACAGTATTGCTTTTCACAAACTGCAATCCGAACAACAGGTAGCGTATGAAAAAGACCTTAACCGCGAACAAAAAAAGTTCTATCTAACGCTGCTCATAGCATTAGGTATTTTGGGACTTATGGGTTTTCTATATTGGAGATATCGCCAAAACCTCAAAGTGAAGGATTTGGAATCAATCCGCTTACAGAAGCTATCCAAAAAAGAATAGCAGCGAACGCAATAAGATACGCGATAATAGAGTAAAT
>JBCBCH010000101.1:0-7857 GCA_038530835.1 Bacteroidota bacterium
GTTCTCTTTGAAGCGTTTTAGTTTGTTTTTACTGCCCATACATGTACTCGGCCATTGAAAATTTAATCTTTTGGAATTTTGCATTCTTGCAAGAAACGACCTAAAGATTGCTTTTGTATTTCCTTAGTTTTGCCAAAAGATTAAATTTTCAATGGCCGAGTACATGTATGGGCAGTAAAAACAAACTAAAACGCTTCAAAGAGAACGAAGGTTTTTCGAATGTAATCCAACCTACGCGTGAAGAAATTCTCAATGGATTTGAATGGAAGGGCCGCTGGAGGGAGTATTTCGGTAATGACCATCCCATAGTTTTGGAGTTGGGTTGTGGCAAGGGCGAATACACCGTAGGTTTGGCCCAAAAATTCCCAGAGAAAAATTATATCGGAATTGATATCAAAGGAGCGCGCTTCTGGAGAGGCGCCAAGTCGGCCCTGGAACAGGAGCTTTCGCAAGTTGCTTTTTTAAGAACCCAAATCGAACTGGTTGACCAGCTTTTTGATAGTAACGAAGTACATGAAATCTGGATAACCTTTCCTGACCCTCAAATCAAATACAAACGTACTAAACATCGTATGACCAATCCCGAGTTCCTTGAAAAATATAGGCAAATTATGGTTCCAAACGGTCTGGTACACCTCAAGACCGATAGTGAATTCATGCACGGATACACTTTGGGCCTGCTTCACGGACAAGGATGTGAGATTATCTATGCTAACCATGATGTGTATCGAAATGAGGGTAGTCCGAAGGAAGTTCTGGACATTCAAACTTTTTATGAAAAACGTTACCTTGAGGAAGGAAAACCAATAACCTACGTGCAGTTTAGACTGCACTAACCAATGATTCACATACTTATCTTATTTTTTGCTACGTTTTCCGCAGCCTTTATGGCTACGGTACCTCCTGGATTGCTAAATATGAATGCAGCAAAAACCAGTGTGGAAAAGGGGAAATTGAATGGAGTGGTATTCAGTTTGGGCGTATCCACTATGATTATGTTACAGGCCTATGTAGCTGTTTGGATTTCCAAGTTTTTGTACAACAATCCCGAGGTAATCGACCTTCTTTTGAAGTTGGCCTTAGGAATCTTTGGGTTTTTCGCCATCTATTTTTTTGTTACCGCCAAGCGAAAAAAGGCAGCACCCAAAACCGAGGTTCGGGTGAGCAAAAAGAATAGTTTTTTTAGAGGCATGCTCTTGGCTGCACTGAACTTGTTGACCATCCCTTATTATAGTGGACTCAATGCCATGTGGAACGAGGCAGGCTGGATCAAGTTCGAGACTGCCGACATAGCCACCTTTGTCTTAGCGGCAGGCATGGGTACTTTTTCCGTGCTTTATCTCTATACCTTTTATTTCAATAAATTGGAAACCAAATCAAATGGCTTCTCAAAGAATTCCAACTACATTTTAGGGGCATTGATGGTCCTCTTGGTAATTATTACCTTGATTCGAATTTTATACCGCTAATGGCAGAAGAGAGTTTTTTCGACAAAGTATATCAGGTTGCCCAACAAATCCCTTATGGTAGGGTAACTAGCTATGGCGCCATTGCCAAATATCTGGGCGCTGCACGAAGCGCTCGCATGGTTGGATGGGCCATGAACAATTCTACAGGTAAGGATGTCCCAGCACATCGGGTAGTAAATCGTGTTGGTGTGCTTACCGGAAAACATCACTTTGACGGTACCAATCTCATGCAGCAATTGTTGGAAAATGAGGGTATTGAAGTGCAGGACAATCAAATTGTCAACTTTCAAGAACACTTTTGGGACCCTCGTAAGGAACTTCCTCCTATTGCCTGATACCTGTAGTCTATTTTATCATAACCCAAGCTGATTTGGGTATCTTCTTTTTCAATCACCAAGTCGCTTACTCTATGGCGGTTGCCTTATCTTTGTAAGACTTTTTAAGAAAGTACGACAGCAACAAAAAGAAATTCATGAAGCTGAGTAAAAATGATGTGCTAAAAGCATTGGAAAAAATTACCGTTCCCGGTGAAGGCCAGAATATGGTGGAAAGCGGTGCGGTGACCAATGTACAGGTGTTTGGAGATGAAGTTGAGGTGGATTTAACTATCAAAAATCCAAGCTTGCAAGCCCGAAAAAAAACGGAGGTTGAGATTCTCAAAATCATACATCAAGAGGTGTATGCCAAAGCGAAAATCAAGGTTAACCTAAAGGTGGATGCTCCGGCCAAGCCCAAAGTGAACACCATTAAAGGAAAGCCCATTCCTGGGATTCAAAATATTATCGCAGTTGCTTCTGGAAAAGGAGGCGTGGGAAAATCCACGGTCACCGCGAATCTTGCCGTGACGCTAGCTCAAATGGGCTTCAAGGTTGGCTTGTTGGATACGGATATTTATGGTCCTTCCATGCCTATCATGTTTGATGTTGCAACCGAACGCCCCTTGTCTGTGGACGTAGACGGGAAGGCGAAAATGAAACCGGTGGAAAACTATGGCGTGAAATTGCTTTCAATCGGCTTTTTTACCCAACCCAACCAAGCAGTTATCTGGAGAGGCCCTATGGCATCCAAAGCATTGAATCAGATGATTTTTGATGCGCACTGGGGGGAGTTGGATTTTTTGATTTTGGATTTGCCTCCTGGGACGGGAGATATCCACTTGAGTATTATGCAGTCGCTGCCGGTAACCGGTGCGGTGGTGGTCAGCACACCGCAAGAAATTGCGTTGGCCGATGCCAGAAAAGGGGTGGCCATGTTCCAGCAAGAAGCAATTCAAGTTCCCGTTTTGGGAATTATCGAGAATATGGCGCATTTTACGCCTGAGGAATTGCCTAACAACAAATATTATATCTTTGGGCAAGATGGCGCAAAAAACCTCGCCGAGGACTTAACCGTGCCATTCCTAGGGGAAATACCCTTGGTCCAAAGCATTCGTGAAGCAGGAGATGTAGGAAGGCCTGCCGCCTTGCAAACGGCTACTCCAATTCAGACTGCTTTCGAAACCATAACGAAAAACGTGGTGCAGGAGTTGGTGAGACGAAACACTGATTTACCGCCCACGGAAGCAATTAAAATTACCACAATGGCCGGATGCGCCGCTGTAAACAAGAAGTAAAATGACATCAGAGGAAATTCGAAACAACGTTGAAAAGGCTTTAGATGAAATACGACCCTTTCTGCAAAGCGATGGTGGAGATATATCGTTAATTTCCATTGACAACGATAGCTCAGTAAAAGTACGTTTGGAGGGCAACTGTATTGGATGTAGTGTGAACCAAATGACCTTGAAAAGCGGAGTAGAAATGACGATAAAAAAGTATGCTCCCCAAATCGAGGAGGTGGTTAACGTCAGCTAGAGGTCACTTCAAATTCAACATACTACAAATGGATAATAGCACGCCAGCCATTGTCCTTCTCAAATTATTTTAACTGTAACGTCCAATTTAGCTAGTAGGACATGTCCGATGTAAAAATCAAAATCAAAGACAGGGAAGGTGTACTTCATGAAGTAGACGCGCCTACGGATATGAACATGAACCTCATGGAAGTGGTTCGGTCGTACGAGCTAGCTCCAGAGGGTACTATCGGAATTTGTGGGGGAATGGCCATGTGCGCGTCGTGCCAATGCTATGTACAGTCCGAACACAATCTGCCTGAAAAATCAGATGACGAAGAGGCGATGCTTGCCGAAGCATTCAATGTGGAAGAAAACTCCAGATTAGGTTGTCAAATCCATATTACCCCTGAACTTGAGGGTTTGGAAGTGGAATTGGCCCCAGAAGAGCTTTAAATCCTAGCTTGATAGGTGAACAAGTTGTAGTACCTGCCTTCGGCCGCAATCAGTTCCTCATGCGTCCCTTTTTCAACAATTCTTCCGCTTTCAATAACCAAAATACAGTCGGCCTTGCGAATGGTGCTCAGCCTGTGGGCAATGACGAAAGTAGTTCTTCCCTTTGTAAGCTCCACCAAACTTTTTTGGATAAGCGCCTCTGATTCAGTATCCAAGCTTGAGGTAGCTTCATCCAAAATCAAAATCTTGGGGTCGGCCAAAACGGCTCTAGCAATAGCAATACGCTGACGTTGCCCTCCTGAAAGTTTTACGCCACGCTCCCCGATGAGGGTATCCAGTCCTTCTTCAAAACGGTCAGTAAACTCATTTACATAGGCCGCCTTTACCGCGTTTGTGAGTTCCGATTCCGTAGCATCTGGTTTTGGAAACAGGATATTCTCACGAATGGTCCCTTCAAACAGAAAATCATCTTGTAAAACCACACCCAAGTGTCGTCGGAAACTGTTGAGGTCCACTTTGGACATATCCACCCCATCGATGGTTACCTGACCCGATTCTGGCACCAAAAAGCTTGCAGCCAACCCGGCAATAGTTGATTTTCCTGAACCTGAACTCCCCACAAGCGCGATTACTTGACCGCGCTTTGCCTTGAAATTAATATCGTGCAATACAGTTTCATCCTCTTTGTAGGCAAATGAAACATTATGGAAAGCAATATCACCTTCAATTCCATTGAGTTGAATGGTCCGTTCCGTGGCTTCAGCTTCTGTGGTTTCGTTCATCAGCTCTTCCGTACGGTCTAAGCCTGCGAGCGCTTCAGTAAGTTGGCTTCCAATATTGCTCATTTGTACAATTGGGGCAATCATGAGTCCCAATAAAATCGTAAACTGTACGAATTCGCCAATGGTCAAAGTCCCTTCAATAATTTGATACCCACCAAATCCCATAACGCTGGTGGTGGCTACTCCCAGTAAAAACGTTGATGAACTGGACATGAATGCCGTGGTCGTTAGGCTCTTCTTTACATTTTGGTACAAACGGTCAACGCCAATTTCAAAAACCGCCTCTTCCTGTTTTTCCGCATTAAATCCTTTTATTACACGAATGCCCCCTAGGGTTTCCGTTAACCTTCCTTTGACCTCTGCGTTTATTTTACCTCTGTTTCGAAAAATTGGCCGAATAATTTTAAAGGCTTTCAAAGCAATTACGGCGAATATGATTAGTGGAATAAAAGTAATCAAGGTCATGGGGACACTAATATCCAAAAGCAGGATTAGGGAGACGATAGCGGTAATGGTTCCGCCTACCAATTGTACCAAACCTGTGCCTATTAAGTTTCGTACGCCCTCAACATCAGACATAATTCGGGATACCAACGCTCCAGCCTTGGTATTGTCAAAAAAACTGATGGGGAGCGCCAAGACCTTTTTTTGCACTTGCGCCCGGAGTTCGGAGATTAAAAATTGGGCTTGCACGCTCACTATCCGAGTAAGCAAGAAAGAAGTTATGGCTTGCACCAAAATAGCCAACATCACTCCCGCCACTAAATATTTGAGCATCGTAAAATCTTTTTTGACAATAACATCATCAATAAGATACTTGGAGGCAATTGGTGCTACAAAACTTGCTGTCTTGCTTATCGCAATCAACAAAAGCCCTATCATCACGAGTTTGCGTCTGGGCCAAATAATGGTTTTGAATGCCTTGAGAATACTTACTTTATTTTTCGACATGTTTCAATGTAAAAAGCACTGCAAGTTAGCCCAAATTTTAAGGTTGTAAAACCCTGTCAGTAGCTTCAATCTTCCATTTTTTTCTTGTTATCTTCAAGCCATATTCAAATGGGTTCGTCATGCGTTCAAGGATTTTCATTTTAGTATTCGGATGGTGTATTTTGGCCGTTGGTCAAAGCAAAGAAGTAACGCGCTGGGAGGCCCAAGCGGAAAACATCACCATCATTCGGGATGATTTTGGGGTGCCGCACATTTATGGAAAAACCGATGCTGATGCCGTTTTTGGCTTATTGTATGCCCAATGCGAAGACGATTTCAACCGAGTGGAGCAGAACTACATTTGGGCTATTGGTCGTTTGGCTGAAGTGGAAGGGGAGCAAGCATTGTATAGTGACCTTCGCGCTCGACTTTTTATGACCAAAGCAGAGGCAATAGCGGAGTATGACAATAGCCCTCAATGGCTAAAGAAGCTTTGTGACGCCTTTGCGGATGGCATCAATTATTATTTGCACACCCATCCTGAGGTAAAGCCAAAATTACTCACCCGATTCGAACCTTGGATGCCGTTTTATTTTAGTGAGGGGAGTATAGGGGGTGATATTGAACGCGTGTCAACGAGAAGGATTAAGTCTTTTTACAACAACAGTATACTGGTGGCAAATCCAAAGGACACCAAAATTCCGGAACCTCAGGGTTCCAATGGGATAGCTATTTCCGGCGAGTTGACCCAATCGGGCAATACCTTATTATTGATAAACCCCCATACGTCATTTTACTTTAGAGGAGAGGTTCATGTAATAAGCGAAGAAGGATTGAATACCTACGGGGCGGTAACCTGGGGCCAGTTCTTCGTGTATCAGGGATTCAACGAAAAAACGGGCTGGATGCACACTTCGACGTATACGGACGTTTTGGATGAATATCGTGAGACCATTGTTGAAAAAGAGGATGGTTTGTATTACCAATATGGCGATGAACTGCGAAAAGTAAAATCGGATACGGTAAGACTTAAGTTCAGGAAGGGAGATGGTTTTATGGAAAAAGTATTTCCTACCTATCACACCCATCATGGGCCGGTAACCTACCAAGAAGAAGAGCATTGGGTAGCCACGGCTATGATGTGGGAACCCATGAAGGCTTTGGAGCAATCCTACATTCGAACCAAGCAATCGGGGTACAAGGGATTTCGAAAAATGATGGACATTCGAACCAACTCTTCCAACAACACAGTGTATGCTGACGCTGAAGGAAACATTGCTTATTTCCATGGAAATTTCATTCCCGTTCGCGATACCATTTTTGATTTTACCCAATCTGTAGATGGAAGTAATCCCGCAACGGATTGGAAAGGTTTGCATACCGTAGATGAAAATATTTTGATTTTGAATCCTGCAAACGGTTGGATTCAAAACTGCAATTCCACCCCCTACACGGCGGCGTTGGAGTTCAGTCCAAAACGGGGGGCGTATCCGAAATACATGTCAAGGGACCAAGAGAATTTTAGGGGCGTACATGCCATTGATTTATTGAAGGATAAAAAGGATTTCACTTTGGATGGCTTGATTGCCTTGGGACATGACCCCTTTTTGCCCGCTTTCGAAGTATTGTTGCCTAAGTTGTTCAAAGCGCATCAAAATGTACCAGATGAAAAGCTAGCTCAGGCGATTTCCCTCATGAAAGATTGGGATTTCAAAACCTCTGAATCTTCGGTGGCGATGACCTTGGCCCATTATTTTGGAACACAATGTTGGTTGCACATCCGGTCGTTGAATCTAGAAAAGCGACCAAGTTTAATGGAAGCTTTCACTCATTTTGAAAAATACGCTTCGGATGAGGAAATGGTAAACCTCTTTTCTGCCGTAGTTCTTGAACTGGAAGAGAAATTTGGCACTTGGCAAATGCCTTGGGGTGAAGTGAACCGTTACCAACGCTTGAATGGCGATATCCGCCAAGCGTTTAACGATGATAAGCCCAGTGTTCCAATTGGGTTTGCCAGCGGAAGTTGGGGCGCATTAGCGGCTTATGGGGCTCGCTACGACAATAACACCAAAAAAATCTACGGGACCCGAGGCAACAGTTTTGCTGCGGTTGTGGAATTTGGCGAAAAAGTGAAAGCAAAGACCATACTTGCTGGAGGACAGAGTGGGGACCCTAAATCACCTCACTTTGATGACCAAACGGAATTGTATGCTAACCAAAACTGGAAGGATGCTGCTTTTTATAAAGAAGATGTTTTGAAAAGGGCAAGGCGAACGTATAAACCGGGAGAGTAGAACTTACTCCGAAGCTTCTTCATCACCATCCTTAACGACAATCAAACTAGCCACTGAACCGGTTGAGAGATTCCATCGATTATTGTGAATGACTT
>JBCBCH010000102.1:0-7844 GCA_038530835.1 Bacteroidota bacterium
CAAAAAAAGTTGCAAAAAGCACAAGAAGAAAGTTTCAATGCGTCACAACTTGATGCCATATTGGATGGAACCATCGCCTATTTCAATATTCTTATCTTAAAAGCAAATACCGACATACAACTTCGGAATTTGGATTTGACCAAGGCAAACTTTCGCATTGCAGAAGAGAATTTTGAAGCAGGCCAATCGGGGAAGTCTGATTTACTGCGATTTCGAAGTGAAATGGCCCAGAACATGCAAACCATGATTGAGGCCATCAACCAACTGGAACAAGGATTCATCTCCTTAAACCAAGTACTCAATAATCCCTTGGACATGGAAATTGATGTGGAGGATGTATCTCTTGATGAAGGAGTTTACAAACGCTACAACTATGAACAATTGACCAATCTATTGGACGACCCAAAGCTAAGGGAGCCTTTTATTGCTTTTTTGACGGAGGAAGCCCTGCGGAACGCTCCGGAAATCAAATCGCTGGATTATAACTTGGAGGCAGTGGAGCGGAATATCAAATTAAGTGGTTCTGGACGTTTCTTGCCTACGGTGGCTTTACAGGGTAGCTACAACAGTACCTTCAACCGAAGTGGCGCAGGAAGTACGGCTGTGCCTGGTTTTGGAGGTCTTGTCGACAACAGTTACAATGCTTCCCTCAGCGTTTCCCTGCCTATTTTCAATCAGAATACCAATAACATCAATCAACAAATTGCCATCATTCAGAGAGACCAATTGGAAATCAACAAAGACAATACGGAACTGGCGGTGGACTCAAACGTTCGCAACGGAGTGTTGAATTTGATTAATCAAGTAGCGAATATTGAACTCTCAACCGTTTCTGAAGAGACGGCCAAAGAAGCGCTGGAACTTACCCAAACGAGTTATTCCGAAGGTGCCGTGAACATCGTACAGTTGTTGGATGCCCAAAATAACTATTTGGATGCCCAATTGGCGAGGGTGAATGCCGTATATAATTTTTTAATTAACTCATTGCAGTTGGAACGTTCCCTCGGTTTTTACTTTTTGCTGAAATCCGAGGCGGAAAACGAAGCATTCCGGCAACGCTTTTTTGAATTTTTGAACACAAGAAACTAACGACATAAAATACTATCAACCATGAAGTACATAGTAATGACACGATATTTTGTATTGTTTGGCTTAAGTCTTGCCTTGTATAGCTGTGGAGGTGAAGAAGAAGCACCCAAAAAAGTCTTGCGGCCCGTAAAGTTTCAAGAAGTAGGCTATCTAGGTGGTGAAAAAGTAAGGACCTTTAGCGGGACCGCGCAAACCGAGAAAATCATTAACCTAAGCTTTAGGTCCTCAGGAATCATTACTCAATTTGACGTCAAATTGGGCCAAAAAGCAAAGAAAGGGCAACTTTTGGCAAAGTTGGACAATGTGCAAGCCCGATTGGCGTATGAACAATCCATTACCCAATTGAACAGTGCAGCTTCTCAAATGAACACGGCAAAGTTGAATTTGAATCGTGTGCGTACGCTTTATGAAAAAGGAAGTGCTTCATTAAGCGATTTTGAATCGGCCAAAAACTCTTTCAAAACCGCAGAAGAAAGCTATAAGTCTGCAAAACGCGGGGTAGATATCCAAGCAGAGCAGATACAATACGGATACATTTATGCACCTGAGGATGGCACTATTGCCTCTGTGACGGCAGAAATTGATGAAAACGTACAGGCCGGACAAGCCGTTGCGGTGCTCAATGCCGGTACCGAAATGGAAATATCATTGGGAATTCCAGAAAGCGTTATCAATGGGGTGAGTGAAGGCATGGAGGTTCAGGTGAACTTTTCGGCTTTAACCGATACGGCTTTTAAAGGGAAAATCACCGAAGTGTCCCCAGCCGTGGATGCCAATACGGCGACCTATCCCGTAATGGCTACCGTAGTGAATCCCACCAATGATATCAAAAGTGGTATGGCAGCGAATGTGACTTTTGATTTTGGGGAGCGGAAAGTAGCAAACGTTCTGGTAGTACCCGCGTATGCCGTGGGAGAAGATAGCAATGGTCGTTTCGTATTCTTGGTCGAAGACAAAGGCGAGACCACAACCGTAAAAAAACATCCGATTCAAGTTGGCAACCTGTCCGCTGAAGGATTTGAGGTAGTTTCCGGCTTGTCCGTAGGGCAAAAAATAGCAACAGCAGGATTGCAAACCTTGTTGAATGGCCAAGAAGTTAAGTTGCAATAACCAATACCAGACCAACCTATGAATCTCGCAAAATTTTCCATAGAAAAGAACCGTATCACCTTTATGGTATTGGCGACTATTATTCTTTTGGGCATTAATATGTATTTCAATTTGTCCCAAGACAGTATGCCTCCATACACCATTCGTGTAGCAACGGTGGTATCCCAATTCCCTGGGGCGAGTCCTGAAAGGGTAGAGCAATTGGTCACCGACAAGGTTGAAAAGGTTGCCCAAGAACTGCCAGAATTGGATGAAGTAACCAGCATTTCTCGAACAGGCTTGTCCGTGGTCAGTGTATCCCTAAAGGATGAAATCAAAAAAGAAGACCTGCAATCCGTTTGGGACCGATTGCGAAGAAAATTGAACGCAATTGAAGGGTTGCCCGAAGGGGTTAGGCCCAATTTGAACGATGATGGTATTGGAGACGTGTACGGCATTGTTGTGGGCTTGACCTCGGATGGTTTTAGCTACTCACAAATGAAAGAGTATGCCGATGATATTAAAGATGATTTGATAAAACTTCCCGATGCTGCTAAGGTAGAACTCGGTGGTGTGCAAGAAGAGCGTGTGTTCGTTGAATTTGATAATGCTCGTTTAAAAGAGTACGGTCTTTCCGCCTCCATCTTACAACAGCGAATTGCCTCAACCAACATTTTGAGTTCTGGAGGACAAGTCAATGTTGGTGATGAGCGCATCATTTTGGAACCTACTGGAAACTTCAACAGCGTTGAAGATATCCGAAATATGTTGATTTCGGTAGGAAACGGCTCGCAATTGGTAAAGTTGGGTGATATCACTAATGTCACCCAGAGTTATATTGACCCACCATCACAAGTAGTTCGGGTCAATGGACGTGAAGCCATCACCCTTCATGTGAACCTAAAGGAAAACAAGAACGTGGTCTATTTGGGCGAAGCGGTCAATCAAGTCGTAACCGACTGGGAGGAGCGTCTTCCCGTGGGTTTGGAGCTGGTTAGGGTTTCCTCTTTGGATGATTATATCGATGTGAAGGTAAGTGACTTCATGGTCAATTTGGTACAATCCATTTCGATTGTACTCATTGTGATGCTGCTGTTTTTGGGTATCCGTACGGGTTTGATTATTGCTAGTCTTATTCCAATTGTAACCATTACCACACTGATGGTTATGGGGCTTATCAATATGGGATTGAACCAAGTAACACTCGCTGCCTTGATTATGGCATTGGGGCTTTTGGTGGACAATGCCATCGTAGTAGCGGAGACCATTTTGGTGAAATTGGACCAAGGTATCGAAAAGAAACAAGCCGCAATTGAGGCGTTTTCCGAGCTTTGGATGCCGCTTTTGATTTCGACACTGACCACTTCAGCTGCGTTTATGGCGTTCTATTTGTCGCCAACGACCATGGGAGATATTGTAGGTCCGATTTTCGTGGTGATTAGTATTGCGTTGCTGTCCTCATGGTTGATTGCATTGACGGTCATCACCATGTTTTGCTATCTATTCCTTAAGGTCGAACCCAAAGGTGAGAAAAAAGAAAGTCTGGTCGACAGGACCATCAATAGCCTAAAGCGCTATTATAAAGACTTGATTCTCGGTGCCTTATCCAGAAAATACACTGTCATCATTGGTATTTTTGTGGCGTTCATCATTTCGCTTTTTGGGTTTACGAAAGTTCCTTTCATTTTCTTCCCAGATAGTGACCGGAACATGATTACGGTAGATATCAATCTTCCAGAAGGCAACAAGATTGAACGAACCGAAGAGGTCGTGGAAGCTATCGAAAAGTACATGGCGGATTCGCTACAGGTGAACGATAGCCGCATAGCGGGAATAGTGAATTGGTCCTCTTATATTGGAGAAGGCCCTGAATCGTATGATTTGGGATACCAGCCCGATGAAGCGAATTCCAATTATGCCCATATTTTGGTAAATACATCGTCGTTTGAAGAAAATGCCACGGTAATCTCCAAACTGGATGATTATGCGTTCAATACCTTTCCCAATGCGGATATCAAAGTTGCTTTCCTAGCAGCGGGTGGTGGGGGAACGCCAATTGAAATTAAGGTCTCTGGCAGTGATCCTGACGAATTGGCAAGTATTTCGGAACAAATCAAGCTGAAGCTTTCCAGTATCAACGGGACCAAAAACGTGAAAGATGATTGGGGACCGAAGAGTAAAAAGTTCTTGATTCAAATTGACCAAAATCGAGCACAATCTGCCGGTATTACCAGTTCAGATATTGCAACCTCTTTACAAACCGTTTTAGATGGATTTCAAACTGGGGAATATCGTGAAGACGACAAATCCATTCCAATCCTAATGCGAAGTGGCGATAGTCAACAACAATCCTTGGCTTCGCTTGAAACGTTGAACATTTATTCACAGAGCTCAGGAAGAAGTGTTCCACTATTACAAGTAGCTTCCATTATTCCGGCTTGGCAATATGCCAAAATCAAACGTTTGGATTTACGACGTAGCATCAATGTGAGCAGTGAGCTTAGAGCATGGGGGAATGCCAACGCCATTACGGCCGAAATAACCCCTTGGCTTGAAGAAAATTCCAAAAACTGGCCAGAACGTTATTCCTATAAATTTGGAGGTGATGCGGAAAACACTGCGGAAAGTATGGGTTCCGTAATTGGTTATTTACCCGTTTCGGGCTTTTTGATAGTGCTCTTGTTGATTATTCAATTTAATTCCGTTCGGAAAATGAGCATGGTGGTTTTAACCATTCCGCTAGCCGTTATCGGAGTGGTAATAGGGCTTTTGGTGTTTCAAGAACCTTTTGGATTTATGCCTTTCCTAGGGGTGATTTCATTGGCGGGAATCGTTATCAACAATGCTATTGTGCTTGTAGATAGGATTGAGGTGGAACAAGCTTTGGGACGCAACGACCAAGATGCGGTAATTGCTGCTTGTTTGCAGCGGTTCAGGCCTATCCTTCTGGCGACTTTCACCACGGTCCTGGGATTGATCCCGCTCTATATTTCAGGAGGGGAAATGTGGGAAGGGATGGCCGTCAGTATTATGATTGGCTTGTTGTTTGGAACCGTGATTACCTTGATTTTCATTCCTTCCTTGTATAGTGCGCTATTCAAAGTAAACTACAAAGGATATAGCTTTAATACAGCTTTAATGGAAGACTAATGTTGGAACGGCTCTATCAAAATCGATTTGAACTGTTTTTGGGCAGTCAGCTTGCGATTTTGTTCGGGTCGCTTCTCCTGCCCACTATTTTTTTTGATAGCGTTTTTGACCCTATCCTTTTTTTGGTCAACCTTATGGTTGGGGTATTGCTCATATCCAAAAGCCGCAAGCTGATGTGGTTTTGTATTCTCTTATTGACCTTTAGTTTCATTCTTTTTATCATAAGCACATGGTCTGAAAGTCATTCCAAACAACTTGGTTTTTTAAGAATGACCGGTTATTTTCTCTTTTATCTTGTGGTATCCTATGAAATTTTGAAACAAGTTTGGCGCGCCACCGAGGTCAGCAAAAATGTCATTTTTGGACTGGCCAGCGGATATATTTCTCTAGGACTTATCGGTTTTTTTATCTGTTTGAGTATTGAATTGGCTTATCCAGGGTCATTCCAAGGGTCACTTATTGATATTCAAGCTGAAACCGGGCGTGTTGCAGAACAAATGTTGTATTACAGTTTTATCACCTTAATGACCATTGGGTATGGCGACATTCTCCCAGCTACGGATTTATCCCAAAAAGCGGCTATTTTAATTGGACTAATGGGTCAGTTTTACTTGGTCATCTTTACCGCAGTAATTGTTGGGAAGTTCATCCAACAAAAATGACTAGCCCATGAAACAATGCCTTTTTTGTTTGTTGTTGCTGTTTTCCCTAAGGCTTGGCGCACAAAATGATTTTGACATAAAGAGCTATCTGGTTTTGGGTGTAGAAGCTGCGGAAGATTTGGCTTCTTTATACTTGGAACCTTTGAGCGAAGGCCTATTGTATGGTTTGACCGGAGCTTGGAACAATAGTGCCAAAGTGAAGTCTAAATGGGAAATGGATATCGCCTTGGTGGCCAATGGTTCTTTTGTGCCAAATCAAAAGCTTTTTAAAGAACTGGATATCAGTGGTATTGATAACCTTGAGGTGTTGGGTGGTTCAGCCTCGGTTCGCATTCCCACTATTTTGGGAAGTACCTCCTCCGAAGTAACCTTCGTCGCCACGCTGAACGATGAGGAGTTTGTTTTTGATGCCCCAACCGGCATAGGTCTTTTTTCTACCAACTTGCTCCCCAATGCCTTTGTCCAAGTTGGGGTAGGCCTGCCGCTGCATTCCGAATTGAGTTTGCGTTTTTTTCCTAAACTGACCATTGAAGATGCCTCACTAGGAGTTATAGGTTTAGGTTTGAAAAACGAATTGACCCAAAGCATCAAAGCCTTTGAAACAATACCTATTTCTGTCTCTGTATTCGCTGCATTTACCAAACTGGATGCGAAATATAATTTTCAAACAGATGGTTTCGTAACCGGAGAAGCGCAACGTATAGATGCTGATTTGGACTCTTGGCTTCTGGAAATCATGACTTCGACCAAATTCCCGGTTTGGAATGTTTATGGAGGTTTGGGCTATGTTACGGGAAAATCCAACTATGCGTTGGAAGGCACTTACATCATTGAAACCCAAACGGAGACCCTGCGGTTTGAAAACCCTTTTGACGTACAAGGCAATATCTCCGGTTTTCGAGGAAATTTAGGCGGAAGTGTACGATTGAATCGGTTTAAAATCAACTTGGACTATACCTTCCAAGGGTTCAATAATCTAGCCTTTGGACTACATTATACCCTTTTGAAAGGGAAAGGAGTAGACTAATTGCTTTGGCATTTATAGGCTTAAACAACCTTAAATCCTTAACTATCTCAGTTGGCAATACTACTTTTTACCAAGGCATTGGTCAAATCCTTTGCATAAAGCGATACTGTTTTTTCAAGGCTGGATGGGTCTTTTACTTCAAACCTACCAACCCATTGACGATTGTCTCCTGAACGCTCCACTAGCCGATACAGACTACTTTCAAAAATATATTTCGTGCCACTTTTCAGTTGGTCAGGTTCCCAAGTAGTTACTGGGTAATACGTCAAATAACGACCAAAACGGCCTGCACGGGCGGGAATGTATGCCGTTGAAGTGTTTCCTGGGATTACGTCGGTGTATTGTTCTGTATCAATAAGGTTGGTTACTATTACCCCATCATATCCTTTCGACATTAAACTTTTCTTTAGAGTAACCAGTTGACTTTCAGAATACTGTTGATTTATGTTCAACAGGCTTTTTACCGTATGTGAAGCAATGCCCCCTAGCCCTTTCTCCTTTAACTGGTCTACTACACTATTCTCAAATTTGATACGCGCCGTCCGGTCTTTGGAACGCCCAACCACCAATATTTTTTCATAGCTGTTTTTACTCTTGCTAACATTTTCAGAACTGGTCAAATACGAAGAGCACCCGGTTAAAAGAAGTGCTAAAAAAAGGATGGGATACAAGGTTGGTGATTTCATCTGAATGGGTTTTGGTTGGAAATAACTGTAAAAATATACCTGTTAAAGGTAGCAAATATCACTTCGTTCGAAGCTTAAAATAATGAGGGAAAAAAGAGTGTTGAAAAATGAAGAATTACATGAAATAAGACCTTCCTTGTT
>JBCBCH010000103.1:0-7832 GCA_038530835.1 Bacteroidota bacterium
ATAGGTGGGCGAATGTCCAAAGACTCACAGATTGCTGTCGGGGGTAGTGCTATAAACATGTTATCGGAAATAAAAGTGGATATTTGTTTTTTGGGAACCAATTCGATTCATCCTACCGAAGGATTGACCGAATTTGATTGGGAAATCGTTCAAATGAAAAAAGCGATGATTCATAGTTCACGTAAAATAGTGTCCCCCAGTATTTCCGAGAAAATTGGTTCGTTGCAGCGGTATAAGATTTGTGCCGTGGAAGAAATAGATTTTTTGATAACCGAGTTAGAACCTTGGGATGCTAAATTGGATGCATTTAAAAATATGAACATACAATTGTTGTAATGTTGAAACACAAGCATATAAAAATTACCGAAGAACCTTCCCTATATAATGAGCTGGAACAAATGGACAGTTTGAGCATTGTTTCCAGTATTAACAACGAAGATAGAAAAGTAGCGGATGCAGTGGAGCAAGTGCTTCCAAGCATTGCCCGATTGGTTGATGAAACCACCAAGCGTTTCCAGAACGGAGGTCGCTTATTTTATATTGGTGCAGGAACCAGTGGCCGACTGGGCATACTTGATGCCTCTGAAATTCCCCCAACGTTTGGAATGCCACACGACCGGGTTATTGGATTAATCGCTGGAGGCGATGGTGCTATTCGAAAAGCAGTTGAATTTGCCGAAGATGATACACAGCAAGCCTGGAAGGATTTAACTGCTTTTGATATCAACGAGAATGACGTACTTGTGGGGATTGCCGCTTCGGGCACCACGCCTTACGTACTTGGCGGAATAAGAGACGCAAAAGCCAATGGCGTCCTTACTGCCGGTATTACCAACAACCCCGGGTCACCGCTTGCGGTTCAATCGGATATTCCTATCGAGGTTTTGGTCGGTCCGGAGTTTTTGACGGGAAGTACCCGCATGAAAAGTGGTACTAGCCAAAAAATGGTCTTGAACATGATTTCCACCGCCCTCATGATTCGTATCGGCAGGGTAAAAGGGAACAAAATGGTGAACATGCAGCTGAGCAATACCAAATTGGTTGACCGTGGCACGCGCTATTTGGTGGAAGAATTGGGCTTGGATTATGACGAAGCAGAACGTCATTTGAAGAAGTACGGTTCCGTCAAAAAAGCGATGGAAGCCTTAAAATCATCATGAGTTTTGAACAAAGACTTACCGGTGGACATCCCAATTCGTTGGGTAATACCGTTAGTGTAGTCGCAGAGGTACTCGAAAACCCATCTCATTTTGACGCTTTTTTCGGTTGTTACTTCAGTGAAGATGAAGTGGTTCGCCTTCGGGTTTCCAACGGAATGAAACGCATCGCGAAAGAAAAACCGGAATTACTGGTTCCCTATTTGGACCGTTTTTTAACGGAGATTGCTGGCATCCCCCAGGCCTCAACCCAATGGACGCTATCCCAACTCTTTTTAATATTGGAACGTAGACTCTCCAGTGCTCAAAGAGAGCAAGCTTTGCACATCATGAAAAACAACTTACAACACCATTCGGATTGGATTGTACTTTGTCAAACCATGGAGACCTTGGGCAAATGGTCCAAAAAAGATGATGCTTTAAAAATATGGATACGCCCCGAATTGGAACGCTTGCATCAAGATGACCGTAAATCGGTCTCCAAAAAGGCTGAAAAATGGCTCAAAGCATTGGCATAACCTTATTTGCCCGGTTCCAAACGAAAAACACCTTTCCCTTCAATTCCGACATAGATAAAGCCATCTGGGCTCTGTTTTACACTGCGTAGTCTGCCTTCTCCATCCAAAAGACGTTGGCGACCAACTACCTTGTTTTTATCCATTTCAACCAATTCCAAATATTGAAAGGCTAAAGAACCAACAAGCAAATCTCCCTTCCAGTCCGGGTATTTAGTAGAGGATACAAAGGTCATTCCGCTTGGCGCAATGGAGGGTGTCCACTGGTAAATGGGTTGCTCCATACCGGGGCGAGATGTTTCGTCTGTAATTTTGGTACCACTGTAATTGATGCCGTAGGTAATCACTGGCCAACCGTAATTCTTTCCTTTTTCGATGATATTGATTTCATCCCCACCTCTAGGGCCGTGTTCATGTTCCCAGAGTTTGCCTGTTTCTGGGTGTAGGGCAAGTCCCTGCGGATTTCGATGACCATAACTGTATATGGCACTTTTTGCACCGTTGGTGTTTACAAAAGGATTGTCCTTGGGTATGGAACCATCATCATTTATACGGTAAATCTTGCCACCATCGCGTTTCACATCTTGTGGATTCATGTTTCGATTGCCCCTGTCCCCAATGGAAAAATAGAGATAGCCATCAGTATCAAACTCCAAACGTGAACCGAAGTGTTGCCCTTTTCGGGTTTGGGGTCCACCTTGATACAAAATTTTCTTTTCAAGAAGTTGATTGTTTCGAAGAGTCGCCCTCAGAATTGCGGTATTTCCTCCAACTTTGGAGTCTTTCGTATAGGAATAGGACAGGTAAATCCATCGGTTTTGTTCAAAGTTCGGATGTACCTCTACATCCATAAGCCCACCTTGCCCATGTACGTAAACGCTGGGCACATTGGTAATTTCGGTCAAATTTCCATCCCGATAATGCCAAAGTGTACCTGCTCTTTCTGTAATCAAAATACTATGTTCGGGTAGAAAGGCAAGTCCCCATGGTTGGGCGATGGCATCCGTGATTTGGACGAGATTTACGGCATCGGCGGGAGCGTTTTTTACCGAGTTTTTGCTGTTTTGGGCGCAAGATGCCCATAGCATTACAACGAAAAAATAGGGAAGCAGGGCACTTTTTTTCATAATTTCACGTTGAAAAGAATGAATTGTTAGACGAATTACGGCTTTATTAAGTCGAGAGTAAAAGTAAATATATACGTTTAGATAATTACAATTATAGAGTATAAAGGTCCCAAATCTGAGTATTCTATCTTAACATCACTTAACCTATGCTTCCCAAAAAATCAAGGCATTACACCAATGCTGGTTTGATTTTGTTTTTGCTTGTTGTTGGAACCACAGTACTAGCCGGAGTTAGTACAGGTGTGACTTCTTACAGGACTGGTCTTTTGTCAAACTTGACCGAGACGAAGGAAGAAAAATCAACCCACACCCGAACCCAAACAAATATAGAATACAACGCTACAGAGGCCATGTTCAATCCGATGTTCATGACCATAATTCAAGGCGCTGACGAGGAAGTTGTATGTCCAAATGATGGAAGCACTTTGGCCAAATTCTTCCTTTGCGGTGCCAGTGATGTTCGTACCCTTAGCCTTTCCCAATCTGGAGGTTCGTACCAATGGCAACGTTTGGACCCCAATACGTGTGCGCCTACCGTTGTGGACGACTGTCCTACTATTAATGGGGCTTGTACTTGGAATACAGTTGGAACGGGACCTACTTTTAGTCTTTCCGATGCAGGAGAATATCGTGTTCGAGTGGATTCTGGACAATTCTTTTACTTTAAGTCCACTTCAAACCCACTTGATCCGCAACTTATCAAAGAAGATATCATCTGTGGCAATCCAGGCCGTGTAGAGGTAACGAATGTTCCTGCAGGTTATGAATACAGCTTGAGCAGTACGGGACCCTATCAAGATGACCCTTTTTTCGACGTCACTGCACCTGGTAACTACCGGGTTTTTGTGCGTTTGAAAAATGTTTCTGCCAGTGCTTGTATTTTCCCATCCAATGAGGTAACCGTACAAGATTTGGATATCAATGTTGATGTAACCGCAAATGATATCCTTTGTAGTGGTGAATTGGGAAGTATTGATGTACAAGTTTCCGGTGTACCCGGATTCTACACCTATCGTCTTATCAAAAATGGGATAACGGTCGATACCTTCGGGCCAAATGGCACGGATAATTACACCTTCGCGAATGTAAGCCCTGGAGTTTACAGCATTCGTATTGAAACCAATGACTGTTCAGAGACCATTACAAACGACATCAATGGCGTACCTATCGAAATTGGAGGAGGTATTAGCGCGCTTGATGTATCTGCCACAGCATCGGACAGTTTTGGTTGTGGTGCAACCTCAATTGATGTGGATTTGACCACAACCGGTGGAACAGCACCCTATACGTTTAGTGTGGATGGAGGCGCTATGAGTGCACCATATACCGGAACAACAACTTTTTCAGTTACGACACCTGCTACCTACGCTATTTTGGTAGTAGATGCTAATGGGTGTCAACGTACCGCTTCCGTCAACGTACCAGATATTCCGCCGCCTACTTATACGATAACCGAGGAGGATGCCAATTGTGGAGGAAGCAATAACGGTCGAATCACAGTGAACATTGTCAATGGATTTGGATACGAAATCCAATACAGTATCGACAACGGTGTCAATTATCAAATCAGTAACGTATTCTCAAATCTTGCTCCAGGCACTTACGATGTAGTGTTGCTGTACGAGCAGGATTCTTTCACCTGTACCACGGCACCTCAGACGGCTACCATTGGAACGCCTTCTACCATAACTGCTACGGCAACACCTGACAGTGCACCAAGCTGTTTGAACGAAACTGGCGGACAAATCACCATCGGTGGAGTAGCAGGAGGTACAGCCCCATTCGAATACAGTGTTGGGGCAGGCTTTAGTACCAATCCTGTTTTTTCCAATTTGGGTGTTGGTACCTATACGCCCTTGGTGCGGGATGCCAACGGATGCGTTCAGCCTTTACCAGATATCGTTTTCAACGCACTGAATCGTCCCACGGACTTGGATTTTGCGATTTCAAGCTTGAATTGCGCTACCACCACTGCCACTTTGGATTTAACCGTAACGGGTGGAACCGGTCCGTATACATACGAAATTATCGCTCCTGGAGGAAGTGCCGTAAATAACGGAAATAACCCAAGTTTCCCAGGTTTGGGATTGGGTACCTACACGTTCCGAGTAACTGATAACGAGGGTTGTTCCTACGATGAGAACTACGCCATCACTGATATTAGCTCCATTGGTGCACAAGCGCAACAAACCCGTGTGGTGACCTGTGTTGGGGACTCTGACGGTGAGGGCAGATTCTTGATTGATGGATTCAACACCACCTATAGCTATAGCATTGATGGAGGCACCACATTTACAGGACAAAGTGCTAGTATTATTCCTTTAACGGGATTGGCTGCTGGCAACTATGTCATCACGGTAACGGATGAGGAAACCAGTTGTGTGGATACGGCTACATTGACGATTGAGGAACCTGCCACTGCCTTTGCCATTTCTAGTCTGGATGTTACCGCTATGAGCTGTCAAAACGGTAATATTGGCGCAGTACGCGTCAATACCGTAGGCGGATGGGGCGGTAATCGCTATACTTTAACCCAACCCGATGGTTCCACACGTGGCCCGCAAAATGGACGGGTTTTCTCAAACCTATCCCAAGATGGAAACTACGATGTCAGTGTAACCGATGCCAACGGATGTACGGTCACGGATTCGTTTACCTTGACCCGTTTGGATGCCCCTACCTTAACTTTGGATTTAGGTGCTTCTGACTTCTGTTATGACAACTTTACTGCTGCCACTTTAGTGGTTACTGCAGCTGGCGGTGCAGCACCCTACCAATATCGTATCAATGGCGGTGCGCTGGGCGGAAGCAATACTTTTTCTGGCTTGACCCCTGGCACCTACACCATTGAAGTTGTCGACAGCAACGATTGTCGTGATACCGTAACCCGAACTATTGAACCCCAAGTTCAAGCCAACGCCACGATAATTCGTGAATTGGATTGTGCTGGTCCACCCGCACAGATTAGAGTGAATATCAGCAACGGTTATACTTCTAGTGGAGACTATGATATTTACGAAGTAAGTATTGACGGGGCTGCGTATACTTCGAACAGTAACAATATTACCGGGAATTTCTTTGTATACGATATCCCTAATGATGGTTCGATAACCGCAGACACCACCTTCCAATTTTTGGTGACCGATAGCCAAGGATGTACCACGGAATCCAATGTGGTGACCATCACACCACCAGAAACGATAGCGGGTACCGCAGTGGCAACGGATACGCAATGTGGTGACCTTACCAGTGGTATCGTAGAATTGATTCCAGATACGACCCAAGGGGTGCCGCCATACGAATTTAGTAACGATGGAGGACTTACGTTCGGAGCAACAAATGTTTTCTCTGGATACGGTCCAGGATTGCAAACCGGTTTCGTGATTCGTGATAGCCGTGGTTGTGTTAGTCCAATATACGATGTAACCATAGGAACCAGTGACCCATTGGATGCAACGGTAACCCCAACAAATGCGGTTTGTTCCGCAGGAGCTGTGGAAGGTTCTGCCTCTACAACCATCACTAATGGTACCGGGCCGTTTGATTACGAATTGTATGATGCCAGCGGAACCCTAATTGCCAGTTCAACGGCAACGGCCAGTACAACGGTAAATTTCCCTAACCTACCTATTGGAAACTACACGATGGTGACTAGGGATTCCCAAGGGTGTGAGGATAGGGATGATTTCATTATCGACCAAAATGCCTTGGATTTGATTCCGTTGGATGCACCGCCACCGGTTTGTTCTGGTTCAGCATTTACGTATCGCGTAAGAGCAACGGGAGGAACTGCACCATATGAATTTAGATTGGTGGGAGACCCTCTCTTCCAGCCAGCAACTTCTGGTGGGGATGTTTATGATTTCACAGGTCAGGTAACTTTTGGTGTAACCTATTTTGTAGAAGTTCGAGATGCCTTAGGATGTACCTATATTGAACAAATTGACCCGATTTCCGCAACAAATCCGGTAACGGTAAACGCTACGGCAAGTTCAGCTTCTTGCGGACTTTCCAATAGTGGAACCATTAACTATGAGATTACGGGAATTTCGCCTAGTCCAGGTGACTTTACTGTAACACTGGAAAATACGGATACGGGAGCAACCATTTCTGGTCCGACTACGTATACTTCGGAACCAATTCCATTTTCAGATTCCTTTACTGGATTGCCTCCGGCAAACTATCAAATTATCGTTCAGGATACCAACTCGGGTTGTAGTGCCAGCACCTTGGTATTTATTGGCATTAATAATCCACAAATCAGTATTGACAGCAATGTTAATGCAACCTGTAATGCAGATGCGCTCATCACAGTAAGAGGATTTGGAAGTACAGGCCCTTACGAATATGCTTTTGTTCCGACAGGTGACCCTGCTCCAAGTACTTTTACCACGGATACCACCTTTGAAATTGCCGGGCCTTATCCCACGGATTACGATTTTTATGTTCGGGATGCCAATGGGTGTTTGGCTTTTGTCACCGAAACGGTTGACCAAGACCCAGGGGTGCCTACCCCGACCATTGACGTAATCAATCAATGTACGGCGACCAGCGGTTATCAAATCAATGTAACGGCACCTTTGACTTCTGGCCCTGCACCTGAAACGACCTTCCAATACGATATTGGCAGTGGATTCCAAGACAGTCCAAACTTTGTGGTGCCGAATCCTGGAAGCTATGTTATCACCATTCGCGATGGCAATGGATGTACCACAACGGTAAATGCAGATGTATTTGATTTCTTCGCCATTACGGCAGACGCTACCTCGTTCCCAACCTGTAATGCGGGTGATGGCGTCATAACGGTAAACACTACAGGGGGAAGTGGTAATTTTGAATACCAGCTTCGAGATGCAGGAACCTTAACCAATATTGGTGCAGCACAAAGCACTAACGTATTTACTGGAGTCGTTCCCGGAGATTACAACATTTTGGTAACGGATTTGAGTTCCAACACGACGCCACTCTGTTCCGATGAGGCTATTGTAAACGTCTCAACCGTAAATACTCCGGTGATTACGGCCACTCCAGAT